>JAHFLQ010000013.1 GCA_023244815.1 bacterium | reverse complement strand
GGGAAAGCTAGCGGCCGGAATCGTTTTGGAAAAGCACGAGCTTGCTTTTACGGCGGCTCACATGCTGCTCGCGGCAGTCGGCGATTCTCACACCAGCTTTATCGAGCCGAAGCTCTGGGACACGGAAAAGAAAGAAACAAGCGGGGCAGCGATGTTTTCGGGGATTAGCGTGTCGCTTCGTAAACTTGAGGACAACTTTATTTGTTGCGACTGGGTTTTCCCAGACGGGCCGGCGGACAAGGCTAGCGTTAAGCGGTTTGACCGGATAGTATTGGTCAACGGAGAACCCGCAGGAAACGACACTGCCAAATTGGCGGAACGGATTCGCGGCCTGCGCGGCACTGAAGTAAAACTCACTATTGAGCGGAATAACGAGCGTAAAGAGTTCTCCATAAAGCGCGGCGATATAATCCAGCCATCAACCAGCGAAACCGTTATCAAAGACGGCAGCCACTCTTTCGGCTATCTGCACATCTACAGCTTCATGCTGGAAAACTCCTGGAAGGAAACACTGTGGCACGCGGTGCTGAAAGAAGGGGTAGACAAAGTTGGCGGGTTTATCATAGATTTGCGAGGCAATCCCGGCGGCTATCTTCACGTATTGGAAAAAATTCTTCAAGTTTTCCTGGAGGCCGGTACAAAGTGTTTCGTGACTAAAAACACCAGCGGAGAAAGCGAGTTCATTATCCCAATCGGGCCGATGACGAGGCTTCCGCTAGTCATCTTAGTTGACGAGAGCTCGGCTTCCGCTTCGGAAATCATGTCCGGAGTCCTTCAGGAACAAGGCCGGGCTGTGATTGTTGGCAAAAAAACCGCAGGGGCAGTGAGCATCGGCCAGCGGGTGGAATTGCCGTTTGAGTCGGCGATGAGCGTCGCCGACTACCAGTTTTTTACCGCTAAGGGTAAGAAACTGGAGAAAGAAGGCGTTACTCCTGACGTGGCGGTCGAGAACACCAAAGACGATATCACGAAAGGCAGAGACGTTCAGCTGGAAAAGGCAGTGGAAACCCTCAAAGAGAAAGTCAAAAAAGAATAACCCGGTCTTTGACCGGGTTATATATTTGAGCTAGAGTATTCTCATTAAGATTTTGCCGGCGTAGCTCAGAGGTAGAGCACTCCCTTGGTAAGGGAAAGGTCGTGAGTCCAATTCTCACCGCCGGCTCCGATTTGATTTTTTGGATTGGCAATAGTAATATATTCCGCATGGCTTCCAAATACAGCGCCAACCTAATCAAGCTCAAATGCTCGGTCTGCAACCGCGTAAATTACTACACTCGCAAAAATAAAAAGTTAGTAGAGCGCAAGCTAGAATATAAGAAATTTTGCAACTGGTGCCGCAAGCACACAGTTCATAAAGAAACGAAAAAATAGAAAACTGATATAATCATATCAGTTGGGGGCGTCGTCCAACGGCAAGACTCTGGTCTCCAAAACCAGTTATCCAGGTTCGAATCCTGGCGTCCCCGCAGCCAACATTTTTTATCGAGAAACCGAGAGGCCTCGATAAATGCTAAAGAGCGGGTTTCCAAATCCGCTCTTTAATTTACCTCCACTAAGAAGACCTTGTTTTAGCTTTATTTGAATACCAATTTCTAATCTAGGACAAGAACTAAAAAGCGGTTAGATATTATCTAACCGCATATTTCTTTAAGATCTTCTTAATTTCTTTTCCTGCCGCCGCTTTCTTTTTCCAATAGTCGACAGCTCCGCTAATTTCCGCTTTATACACATCCATCTTTAAATCGTAAATTCTTTTGTGCCAACCCTTCTGAAGGTTGGGGCAGGTAAAGGCATCGCATCGGTGACTGCCGCCATCCAGTGCTTCTACCAAGCTGGTCGTCCTTAGCACGCTCCGTGCCACGTTCATCGGGGTGCTGCAGACGCCGCACACCGCCTTCTTCACTGTTCCTGGCAGAGGATAACAACGGCCCTCATTTCCATACCAATCTATCTTTACCATTGCGGCTCCTATGAGAGAACTATTAAAATGATAAACTGCAAAGTTTTTAATATCAAGTAAGATGAGTTCACGGCCACGTGATAGCATAGCGTAATGTCCGCAAAAATAAAAAAGCCCCCGATACCTGCCGGCAGGCAGGCATCGGGGGCTAAGTTTGTTTACTTGGGTCTGGTAGCCACTTTCATTTGGGTTACTTCATGGAAACCGTACTTGCCGTGTTCGCGGCCCATGCCCGAGCCTTTGTAATGTTTTTGCCCCGTAAAATCGGGGCTTTTTGTTAATTAGATATTTCATTAGAACCTATCCTGTTGACCTTTTTTCTTATTTACCGCAAGATTCAATTAGTTTCTTTTACAAGGAGTATGTATGAGCGACGCGAACAACCACGTTTTGTTTGTGGTCATTTCTGGTTTGGACTTTCCCAAGCGAAGCAGAAAGTATTTGATGAACTTGACCAAGGAAGTCGCCGAGAAGCACAAGGCGATGTTTGTGATCATTGCTGGGCATATCATGAACGGCGAGGAGCTGGAGATCCAGCTGAAGAAGCGTCAGAATGCAATCCACGACGTTAAAGAACAGGAGAACCAGCCGAAGGACGGCCAGCCAAAAGAGACTCAGCCGAGGAAGAGTCCGAAGGGTGTCCGCGAAGCCAAAGCTAAAGCTAAGGCGCAAATTCGGAAGGACTTCATTGATGAGATGGCCGGTTCGTTCAACGAGTTTCTGCCAGTGATCAAGGGCGTGAACTATCATATCGTGGTCGCGGAAAAAATCTATGATCACGAGATTGGCTACGAGATTCTACAGATGGTGCACAAACTTCGCGGCGGTAATAATGGTGATATCCGACTTTTCAACGATCCGGAAACCAAGATTCCTGTTCAGCTTACCGGTTTCGGCGACATTCGGGTCCTGGTGCCGCGCCATCGGTCCTGGTTCTATGAGAACGTAACAGGAGTGATGCAGAGACTAATCAACGGCTTCGCTTTGAAGACCTGGTCTCCGCCCCCGCCCCTGATTGTTGTCGGATGCACAGGCACTGGAGCTTTCATCCCGCGCTATCGGGGCATTCCCTGCATCGCTACCGGGACGCATCACAAGCTGGATCAGCAGCAATCCACCGAAAATATGGTGAGTTGCACTGTGGTTACGATCGACAAGAAGGAAGACGGACTTTTCCAGATTACTTGGAATCCCATCGACTACCGGACGGTAATTTTCAACGAGAAAGAACTGGCGCTTCCCAAGGACTTAGCCAGATGCCATCACAAGGTGCTGGATATTCTGCAACCGAGCAGCGCCAGCATGAGCACGATTGAGTTTCGCATTAACTCCACGCTGAAGAATCCGTGGAGCCAAGAAAAAGTTGAAAAAACCGTCAAGGAACTTCAGGATAGAAAACTGATCACCTTCAACAAAGCGGAAAACCGATACGCGATCAGCAATGAATTGATCAACAAGGTCAGTGTTTCGCTGGACGACCTCTTCAAGAATAGCAAGTCGTTGAAATTTGTTCAGAAGTCTTGCTGGCACGTCGGTGCTTTGAAGACGTTGTACTGGACGGTTTTGCGCGACGAGGCGAAGCTTGCCGAGGACGCTGACGCGATTGTCGTGGACGGAGACATCAATCAGGGCATCTCTCACAACTACGAGTACAATGGTGAGCTTTTGCCGATCATGAACGGCGTGGACAAGCAGCAGCTTATCGCCGGCCTAATGCAGGCGAAGATCATCATGGATGTGTTTGCGGCACGTTGGGACAAGCTTCGAGAGAAGCGTTGTACCAAAGAAGCTGTCGATCATTGCCTGGTAAAATTCGTCTTCAAAGAGGGCAACCATGATGAGCCGCGGTTCAGCGGTTCCAAGGATTCCATTCCTCTGGCACTGTTTGAGCGCGAACTCCGGTCGCAGCTGATTTCTCAGATCTCCGCTTTCTTGGAAGCGCACAAGTGCAACGAGTTAAAGCGCGAAGAGGTTGAGACGTTAGTGAAGTCCAAAGTTGTCCGAGTCGGCGAGTGCAGTGTAGCCAAGGTCAACGGAATCCCGATCGGGCTGAAACATCCCCACCAAGGGAAGACGCAGGCCAAGGGCCAGCGGATTCAACAGACGTGTAACTTTTTCCGTGAGGCGTTTATTGACTCTCACGACGAAGATTTGCGCAAAATCGCGGTGGTTGGTGTGGCTAACTTCCATGAAGCCGCGGCCATTTGTACTGCCGCGTTCGGCCGGACAATGCTGGGCATTATGACGGCGAGCGAGGTTTATGACACGAAGTTTGAAAACAACTTCAACAAGGTTGTTGAGTTCGGCATGGCGAAGGCCACGGTGATATTCAACGAAGCTGGGCAATTCTTGATGGCGAGTGTGCAATACAGCATGAAGTCAGCTGACGAGATTGCCAAGGAAGACAAGCGAATTGTTTTCGCGGACGAGTTGACCAACGAACTGGTTTCGCGCCAATGCCTGGAACTTTCCAAGCTCTTTAATGCTCCGTGGAGATAGTCAGCAAAACCACGCCCCGACACTTGTCGGGGCCTTTATTTTCAGCTAGCTTGATAGAAGTAGCTCCTTAACAAGAAAGGGGTGGCCAGTGACTCTGCGCCGTCTTAATCCAAAAATCGTCAGTTCTTCCGCGAAAAAGATGATGGATTTTTTGGAAAGCCGCATCGTTGGGCAGAATCGCGCTTTGCAATACCTGAAAAACGCCGCGGAGCGAGCCAACTCGCCGTTGCGCAACAAAAACAAGCCGATCGGATCGTTTTTGTTTCTCGGCCCATCCGGAGTAGGGAAGACGGAAACGGCGCGGGCGCTTGCCCGCTATCTTTTCGGTGACTCCAAGCGGCATACCTACATTGACTGCACGAAGTTTACCGAACCCCACACGGTTTCCGAGCTTATCGGTTCGCCTCCCGGCTATATCGGGTTCATCGAGCCGGGCGAGGATCAGGAGAGCTCTTATCCACTGTTGAGTCACTGGAATGTCTACAAGCATCACCATCTTCATCTCAAGGAGCTTCACGAAAAAGAGATGGACGCTCTTTACGAAGAAGTGATGCAGCTTGACGATCTGCGCGAAGAAATGAAAAAGTTGGTTGAGAAAATAAATGCCGTCAGCAAAAAGGCGGAAGTTAGCCGGAGGGCAATTCTTTCTCTGAAGCATGAGGCAGATAAGCTGGAACACAAGAAAAATCCATCTCCAACGGACAAGCAAGAACTAAATGACCTTAAGGCGCAACTGGCTATAGCGGAAAAGGCGCTGAAACAAGAAACCGAGATCGTCGAGATTCTTCGAGCAGAACTTAACCATAGAGACAAAGAATATTCGGAGCGGAAAAACAAGAACTACGAAGCTTTTCGCGAGGCTTGCGCGAAGGGTTGGGAATACGACGCCGACAATCCGCCCAAAGATCTGATAGCCGTCGTCATATTTGATGAAATTGAAAAAGCGGCAGTGCAATTGCACGACGTTTTGATGGAGATCGTCGATACCGGCACTTTCCGGTGCGGCAATGGCGAAATCACGCACTTCAATAACGCCTTTGTAATCATGACCAGCAATGTCGGACAACAAGCGATCTCCGAATTGTTGAATGAAAATAGCCAAATTGGTTTTCGGAAAAACCAAAAAGCCCTTGATGCCAAGGAATTGGACAAACGGATTTACGATATCTCCACTGCGGAAATAAAAAATTATTTTCGTCCGGAGTTTATCAACCGCTTCGACAAGGTCGTGATCTACCGGCCGCTTTCCGAAAAGTCGCTTCAGGAAATTCTGAACATTCGCATCAGCGATTTGCTGGACGATCTTAAGCGGGAAGGCTTTGGTGTTAATCTGAAATTTGACTTTGAAGTTAAAAAATATCTGGTCGCAAAGGCGATGAAGCGGCCGGAAGAAGGCGCGCGCCTTCTGGAAAAACGGCTCACCGACTATATTCGCGACCGTCTGGTGGCGCTGGCTAATACCAAGCAGATCAAAGCCGGCGATACGATTGTCATCAAGCTAGCCGAAGAAGGCTCGGACGAGGAATTCGATTTTTACATAGAAGAAAACTAAACCTCCCACGTACGTGGGAGGTTTTTATATGGAGCGGGTAAGGGGAATCGCCCGCGACTCTCGGCTCGCCGTCGCTCGCCTCGGTCTGGGCACCGCCTCACGATTTTTCCTGCTGGAAAAATCGCTCCGGCGTTCGATGCCCCAAACCAAACTTAGGCTAAAATAAATACTCCCCATGAAGGGGCGTATTTATTTTAGTGAGCGGGTAAGGGGAATCGAACCCCTGTCTTTAGCTTGGAAAGCTAAGGTAATGCCATTATACGATACCCGCTGTTCTTTTAGATTTAAGAACAAAACTTGATAAAAGTAAAGAAATCAGTCATCTTATTATAAGCCTTAAGCCAGTTGTATAATTGGCTTGTAAGGCGCATATGAAGAATATTAAGCCCAGGCATATCATGCTGGCCTTATCAGCATCCGCATTAATTTTTAGCGTTTATTATTTGTTCTTTCCCCACAAGTTTTTGCCGGGAGAGTTTAGCGATGCGCGTATTAAAGGCGTGACTATAGCGGAAAGAATCGTGCTCTTGTCTAGGGAAACGCTTTCCAATTTGGACAAGGTTTCGCGATACGACCAGGGGCGTCGCTATGGTGCGGCTATTACTGTCCTCGCTGATGCCATAAACGATAATCAGGAAAGCCAAGCAGAAGCCATCCGCCTATCCGCTCAACTGACGGCGATGGCGGAAAACTTGCCACGGATTCAACCGGCCGGAGCTAGACAGCTGGCCACCGAAGCAGTAACCGCCGAAGTTACCTTAGTCAGTCGGTTGATTTATTACAATGAGTACCTCGGTCAACTGTTCGAAACTCTGAAAGTAAAATTCCGTCAGCCAGGCGTGTCCTATCTGGATGGACAGGTGAACGATCTGATAAATAAGATTAATGATGAGGCCAAAGCAATCAACGAGCTGAACAAAAGATTTACCGGTTCGATGGCGGAGTTTGATGAGATTTTTCGGTAATTACGGAGAGTAGTATACCGGCAGTACGCGTGTTTTGGGGCCGCGCTTGCGCGGCAGGCTTTCCTCAAATGCATTTTTAAGATATAAAAAGCCCAGGGGACCATGGTGAATCACACTTTTTGGTCGGGGAGTAGTATACCGGCAGTACGCGTGTTTTGGGAACACGTAGACCGGGTTCAATTCCCGGCTCCCCGACCAAAAAGTGTGATTGTCGGGTTCAATTCCCGGCTCCCCGACCAGCCCTCGTCGTTCAACGGATAGGACGGCGGGCTTCTATCCCGCTAATGTAGGTTCGATTCCTGCCGAGGGCACCAGAATTTGACTTACCACAACAATCGTGGTATTTTAAACACTTATGAATTTACGCAACATAGCAATCATCGCTCACGTTGATCACGGCAAGACCACGCTCGTGGATGCTTTGCTTAAACAATCAGAAAATTTCAAGGTAAAGCAGGACGATCAGAAAGATCTGATTATGGATTCCAACGAGCTCGAACGCGAGCGCGGCATTACTATTTTCGCCAAAAACGCGGCGGTAAAGTATAAAGATTTCAAAATTAATATTGTAGACACGCCAGGGCATGCTGATTTCGGCGGCGAAGTGGAACGAATTATGAGCATGGTGGACGGTGTGTTACTGGTGGTAGACGCTAAAGAAGGCCCGATGCCCCAGACGAAATTCGTTTTACGAAAAGCTATTCAGGCCGGCCACAAAGCGATTGTGGTGATTAATAAAATAGATAAACCGGGCGCGCGTCCCGAATGGGCGCTGAACGCGACCTTTGACTTGTTTGTCGAGCTTGGCGCGAGCGACGAGCAGGCAAACTTTCCAACTGTCTATGCCTCCGGTGTGCAAGGCAAGGCGGGACTGGATCCGGATTTAGCGAAGATGGCCAGTGTCCAGCCTTTATTTGAAAAAATCGTGGAATATATTCCGGCTCCGAAAGTGGACGCCGCCAAACCGCTGCAGATGCTGACGGTTAATTTGGCTTACGATAATTACAAAGGGAAAATCGCAGTTGGTCGTCTGTGTTCCGGTGTTTTGAAAAAGGGAATGCAGATCGCGCACATCAACCGTGCCGGTGTTATCAAAAAAACCCAGCTCACCGCGATTATGGTGTTCAGCGGTTTGAACAAAGTAGAAGTTGACGAAGTTTCTGCCGGTGATATTGCCGCCGTTTCCGGCATCCCGGATATTTCCATTGGTGAAACGATTGCCGATCCGGAAAATCCCATCGCCCTGCCGGTTATCAAAATAGACGAGCCGACTATCAAAATGACTTTTGCCGTGAATACGTCGCCATTTTCCGGCCGGGAAGGCCAACATACAACCTCCCGTAATCTAAGCGAACGGCTTCAGCGCGAACTCGAAACCGACGTAGCCTTGTCGGTCACTGGAACCGGTTCGCCGGATCGCTGGATAGTGGCCGGCCGCGGCGAGTTGCACTTGGCGATTTTAATCGAAAAGATGCGTCGTGAAGGTTATGAGCTGGAAGTTTCCAAACCGCAGGTAATTTACAAAGAGGTTGATGGAAAAACTATGGAGCCAATGGAACTTTTGTCCGTGGAAGTTCCGGAGAAATTTGCTGGTACGGTAATTGAGATGATGGGCAAGCGGCTTGGCCAGATGAAAGATATGCGCGTGGATCGCGGCATTACTTTTATGGATTTTGCCATCCCGACTCGCGGTTTGATCGGCATCCGCAATAATTTTCTTACTAGCACTAAGGGAATGGGGATTATGAACAGCATTTTCTTGGGCTACGAA
>JAHFLQ010000012.1 GCA_023244815.1 bacterium | reverse complement strand
TTCTTCGCGTCAAAGCCCGGCAGGTCAGTATGAATCGGATGCGGATTGGAAGCCGGCCAGTGCGGCCGAATATTTTTATTAAACCAAGTCACTTTCGTTCCAGCTTTAACTTTGACAACTGCCGGAGCAAAACCGTTTTCAGAAATTACTACCGTTACCGATTCGGGTAGAGCGTCTTCAACATTTTGGGGCCGGATAGCCGGCAAGGACTCTGGCGATTCTGTTTGCGCTGGCAACACAGTCGGAGGATTCTGAGCGGAAGTAGTTACCTGATCAATAGTCGCCAGCAATAACTTAATATTCCTAAGCGCCCCGGCAATCACTTCCGGCCTGGCTTCATTCTCTACAAGTTTGGAGAGGGCGACAATTCTCTTTTCCGCGTCTTCCAGTAAAGCGAAAAGTTTTGGGTTTTGCTCTTTGGTAAGGCCGGCTTCGCGAGCTTTGGCAACTAGCGAATCATAGTATTGCTTGATCTCGTCCAACGTCCGAGACTGGTCAAAAAGGGTCGGCATAAGTTGGTTCCAGGCAGCTTTAGCGCCAGCATAAGCAGCGGTCGCTTGCCCATAAGCGGCTCCGTAGTTTTCGTCCTGATAGAATTTCTCCGCCTGTTCAAGGTTGAATTTCGCGCGATTCAGCAATTCTTTGACGGAAACGCGCACCGCTCCTTCACGCTCGGAAATTTTTTGCTCTACTTCGACAATCAGGCTTTTAACATTATCAATGGCCCGTCGCGCTTCGGCCTCTCCAATTCCGTTTTCCTGAGAAACTTGGCCTAAAATTGCCTGCCGGATTAAATTCAGATTATTGCGCAAATCCGAATTTTGGGTTATTTCACGAACCTCATCCAAAAGCTTCAGGATGCGCAAACGGCTGCCCGGTAACCGCTCTATGCCCTGCGGCGCCGTGGAAGAAGCAGAGAGTTCCAGTCCCTGCAAACGGCCGCTAAAGCTAATCAGTAAATCCTCTTTAAGCGCAGAGATGGCCCCTTTCGCCTTATCCGGGACTTTTTCTTCCAGCCGGTCGATTAGCTGGGAAGCACGCAGTTCACGGAACTCGTCTTTATCGTTAATAATAACTCCCCGGAAACGCTCTCCAAAATCCGCCGGATCTTCAATGCCAGATAACGCAACTACCAGAACATCCAATAAGCCGTTGCTGGCGCCCTCAATCGTTTCTTGAACTGCACGCACTCCAGTAAATTGAGTGAAGAGCGAGTCAAATAATTGCTGATGCTTCAAGCTGCGTTCCGTGAGGTCGTTAATCAAGCGGTCAACATTCGGATTTTTGGTGGTTTCTTTAAGGTTTTCCAGGCGGTGCTTCAGGGCTTCGGCGGCTAAGCGATAATTTTCGGCCGCGTCAATAATCGCTTGCTGATTGTGGGGGGTGATCTCTCCCAGCTTCTCCAGCTCGGCGGCTTTTTCGTTGACGATATCCAATTCCAGCTCCGCCCTGCTAGCAGAATTAGCGGTAAACAAACGACGAAATCCCCGACTCCATTCTTTCAGGAAATAAAACGGGTTGGACGGCAAAAGACCGACGTTTTCAACGCCGAGATCAATAGACTGCGCCCGTACTAGTTGTATCACCGGGGCAGACAAAGCTATAGTGGCGACTATAAAGACCGCCGAAATTATTTTTTTCATATTAAGTTGGAGTTTGCTAGGGCTTTGCTCCCTAGGTTGTTTGCATGTCTAGATTAGATTTTCCATTAACCAACGCCTTGCGGGGCAATCAGCCAACAAAAAAAGGTGCTTAACACCTCTGGATAGACTATAGCATACTTCAATGCCGTCCGCAACCCTGGATTTCCACAGCAAAAATGACTTAATAGCCCTCCAGCGTGTGGGACTTTTCGTGCCCTTTGATGCGGATAAGGGCCTTGGCCTCAATTTGTCGGATACGTTCGCGGGTCACTCCAAATTCCTTGCCCACCTCCTCCAAAGTATGGGTAACGCCATCCTCCAAGCCAAAGCGCATGCCAAGAATCTTTTGCTCTCGCGGAGTAAGGTCGATCAGGATTTCCCTGATTCGGTCCCGAAGCAATGTCTGGGAAGCCACCTGCGATGGAGTGAGGTTCTTTTCATCGGGAATGAACTCGGAGAGGGTTGAGTCCTCATCGTCATCGCCTACCGGAGATTCCAGAGAAACTACATCTTGAGAAATCTTCTGGATATGGCGAATTTTGTCCACTGGAAGGCTCATTTCAATAGCGATTTCTTCTGCTAACGGTTCGCGTCCCAGTTCCTGGGTAAGGCGGCGTTTGGCCTGAGTGTATTTGGAAATAGTTTCCACCATGTGTACCGGAATACGAATGGTGCGGGACTGATCGGCTAGCGCGCGAGTAATGGCCTGGCGAATCCACCAAGTAGCGTAGGTGGAAAATTTAAAACCACGGCGATAATCGAATTTATCCACGGCACGGGAAAGGCCGATGTTGCCTTCCTGAATCAGGTCCAAAATCGAAAGATTCGGCGTGCGGTTCACATAACGCTTAGCAATGGATACCACCAATCGAAGGTTCGCCTGAATAAATTTGCGGCGGGATTCCTCGTCGCCTTTTTCTATTTTCTTGGCCAGCTCCCGCTCGTCTTCAGTAGTGAGTAGCGGCGTCTTGCCGATTTCTTTCAGATACATCTGCACCGCGTCCGGCAGGTGTTCACCGATAGTGGCTTCCTCCAGCTCTTTTTCGCTGATTTCTTCTTTGGGCAACTCAATTAGCTGAGTAGTTTCCACAACTTTAACCCCCGCCTCTTCCAGGCGGTCATAGATCTTTTCCAGAAAAGAGATATCGTCCTCGACGTGCGGGAAGTAGTGAAGTACTTCCGTATCGGTAACGAAACCGCGGCCGCGGCCGCGATCGGTTAACTCCTCAAGGGCCTGTAAATCTAGCTCTCGCTTCTGCTCTTTTTTAGTAAGTTTTTTGGTTCCTCTTTTGTCGGCGCGCGCTTTCTTTTTCCTTGCCTTTTTAATCAGCGCCTCATGGCGGCTCAATACTTTACGCACCTTATGCTTTTTGGCAACTTTTTTCTTGCCCTTCTTCTTCATTAAACCAAATTATACCACCTATGCCACCTCGGCTTCAAGCTGTCTCATCTCTTCGGCAATTTGCTGCTTTTTTGTGAGTAATTCCACAGCATCATTGCCCTTACGCTCTGACTCCTGGATCGCAAGTGATATCTCCTGCCGCTGTTCTTTTAACTGCTCGAAGCGCAGCTGCCGGAACAACGCCTTCAGTTCTGCTTTGGCATGCTGCGGATCGGGACTTATTTCCAGGCCAGATCGCAGACCAACCAGATCTGCCAGCGATTGCAGCTCTGCTGATAGGGACAATTTTTTCGGATCAAAATAATAAGCGACGATTGACTGGTAATTTTCCGGCAAATATTTAAACTGCGCTTCTGATTCCTGATAGACATCCCGATAATTTAAAACCAGCGACGCGATTCTCTGGCTAATTACTTCTTTCCGAGAAACGTGGGCGTTGATTGTTGGGCCCTCCTCTTCCGGCCGCGCTTGTTGCGGCTCAACCACTTTTATATTCTCCATCTCTTCCGTTAAATAGTTTTCATCTATCCCGCTAAGCTTGGCGACTTCTTGCAGCCAGTGCGCGCGCTCAACAGGGCTCGCCATAAATTTAATTTTTGAGAGTACCGTTCGCATATTTTTTTTCCACTCCCCTTTTCGGTCGTTGATTTTATAGCGGTCAAAGTAATAATCCATTGCCGGCTGGGCGGATTCAGCCAGCGTTTTCAACAAACCGGGGCGCGCCATCGCTATGTCCGCTGGATCTTTGGCGTTGATGTCCGCCGGCACCTTCATTACCCGAACCGATAAATCGGCGGCGCCAGCAAGATCAATGGCCCGCTCTGTCGCCAGCCGTCCCGCTTCGTCCTGATCAAACGATAAAATCAGATGATCGGCGACGCGCCGCAAGCTTTTTAAATGTTCGGCGGTCAGCGCCGTGCCAGAAGTAGCTACCAGATTTTTCAGCCCGTCTTGCCAGGCCATAATGAAATCCATCTGCCCCTCAACTAGTATCGCGTATCGGATATCGCGTATCGCATTCTTAGATTTGTCAAAGCCGTAAAGAATCTTGGATTTGTTGAAAATCAGTGTTTCCGGAGAATTCACATATTTGCCAATGTTTTCGTTCTCATGCCCGGGCATAATCCGACCGGTGAAGCCCACTACTTTGCCGAAGTGGTTGTAAAGCGGAAACATTATCCGGTTGCGGAAACGGTCGATGTAGGTACCGCGATCAGTTTTGAAGGCCAGGCCCGCCTTCTCCACATCAATGATATTAAATCCGGCTCCGGTAAGGCTACTGTATAAAAGATCGACGCTGTCTGGCGCAAACCCAATTTCAAATTCTTTGGCCGTCTCACCTTTTAATCCGCGCGCTTTCAGATACTCTATCGCCGGCTCGCCCTGAGCCTGCCGAAGGGTTTGCTTGAAAAATTCTTTTGCCGCTTTATTTATTTCATAAAGGATGTTTACCGCTTTTTGGTCCTGCGTCCCCGCCCGACCTATGTCTACGCCCGCTTTCTCGCCTAAAATTTTCAGAGCTTCGATAAACTCTAGGTTCTCGTAGCGCATTAAAAATGCGATAATATCGCCGCCAATACCGCAACCGAAACAATGCCAAGTCTGCCGGTCCGGCGACACCATAAAAGAAGGGGTTTTTTCATTATGGAACGGGCAGTTGGTTTTCAAATTTTTCCCGGCCGGCATTAAGTTCAAGTATCCTCGCAAAAAATCCGCGATGTCCAACCGCTCCTTAATTTGCTGTACTGAATCTGACATTTGCCTTTACTTTACATTAAAAGTCCCCGGACCTCAATCACACCCGGCAAAGAAAAAGCCCCGGTTTTTAAGCCGGGGCTTCAAATTTCAGGACTCGACTCTCTGGGAGCCTTAGGTTTCGGGCGTTGAGTCCTCCTCTCTGTGTTGGCGTACCATGGAGTACTGGCGGTGCTTTGCGGAAAGACTGGCTACTTGCTGCGGCATTGCCCTGCCGGCTTAACACAGGTGGCCAGTTCCCGCCTCAGCAGCCGCCGGTTGAAAGAACCAAAAAACTTCTACGATCGGAGCGTCCGCACGCGATCCACCCTGCCGACGGCGTTCTCGACGTCTTCGACGCGCCCGGCGAAGATCAATGCCGGTTTGCCGTTCCGCCCTAACGTGCGGCGGTAGATGCCATCACCGTTCGCGCGCTCGGTCCGGCTCTGCCTCCGGACTTCGTCCTCGTTCTCCTCCTCGATCGCGTCGAACGCATCGTACGTTCTGCCCATTGCTCAACCCTCCAAATTTTTAAAAAAGCCCTGATTTCAGTCCACCACTACAGGTGATGAACTGAAGAAGGGTAGGGAGGGTTTGATGCCCTCCCCAATGTTTGAAGTGGTACTCTGAAGTGCTGATCCGTGCACGAAAACTATAGCATAAAAGAATCTATTTTGTCAATGGGTGGTCAAAAACCCCATTTTCCCGTTTAAAATGCCCTCCGGCCAGATTCACAATCCGGCGGAGGGCAGATGTCCTTAGGGCCTACCCGAGAGCCCTAAGGTAGCGAAGTATCTTCAGTATAGCAACTGCTTTTTATAGGTCAAGGGCCTCCGGCTTGGGGAAGTTTTTCCGGTTAAAATGTACCTTTAGTCTCGCCGATTCCTGTTCCACTACCGGCCCTTCATAATCCCCCGCGTGGGCCGTCGCCCCTTCATACACCGGCGCTTTTTGGTCAAGGTGTAAATTTAAAGTCAGCTTACGGGTGTGGCGATCGGTAACGCAATATATATGAAAACGCGGATAGAGGCCGTTGGAAAGCGCGCGGTAAAAACGGAGTTCGCCCGTACGCGCATCCTGCCCATCGTAATGATACCCCGCCGACCGGAGCTCGTCGGACAAATTGGCTGAAAAATTGTTCAACTCAAGACGCATTATCTAAATAATACCACTGGCGCTTACTTTACGATAATCAGAGCCCTCATCGTATCTGGGTGATCGTCAGAGCGGTAGGAATAAGTTCCTGGCTGATCAAGCACTACCGAGAAAAATTCGCCCGGTTTTAGCTCTCTGGAATTTACAAAATGCGCGACGGGGTCTACGTTTTTCAAAAATATTTTTACTCCCTTAGCTACAATAATAATCCGAGGATTAAATTCGTTGTGGTCTATCGTAATCAAAACCTCTGTCCGCCCCCGCAAATCAAAATAATCCCCTACTCTTAAATCGGCCTCATTCTTGGTAAATTCACGGGGTTGGTTTTTGGGTTGCTCCACCGGCGGCAAATGGGCATTGCGCCATAAGAAAAACGCCGTGAGGCCGATAGCCGCGCCGATTAAAATTGGGGCGACAAGTTTTTTCATCGTCGGGCCGCCGGGAATTGAACCCGGTCTACACGCACCCCATGCGTGCGTACTGCCGGTATACTACGGCCCGTTTACTACAACTTTCCATATTCTTACTCAAAAAGCAAAAGGGTCCGCGCCAAAATTTACTTAGTAGCTGGAGTTACAGAAGCGGCGGCCATCGGAGCGGCCGGGACGTAATGTTGGGGTAACTTCTTGATGCATTTGGTGCAAACCAAACCAGTCTTGCCGCTGGCAAGCTTGGCTTTTTGCAAATTAGGATATTTGCGGCTCCAGTTGGTCGGATTGTAGTGGCCGCGAAGTAAGACCCGAGTACCCACCATCCTTGAACCTTTGCCGCAGATCGCGCACTTTCTCATAGGCTTATATGTTAAGCGACTATCGGGATTAAGTCAAACCCTGATCAAATTAAAACCGCCAGCGTTAGCTGGCGGGATTTTTATGGTTATCAGATCGTATGCCGAAAGACATTACCAGGGCTGAATAGTGAGCGGCGTCGTGGCCGGTATAGCGTATACAGGTCTCGTTCCACTCCATCTCTATCGGACAATAGCCGGTAAAGGGGATGGGGCAGCTCGCTACATAAATCCGAACCCATTTTTTGCCGCAAGACATCCAAGTTTTGACAGCAAGACCACGAATCCAAATTTCCGGATCACGGGATACTTTAATGACCACTTCCTTGATGCTTTTATCAGTGAGAATTTCCAATTCGTCGTTTTTGGGAATAAATTTCGCGACGGTGGAAACCAGTGGAACTTTTTCGGTAAACCAGTCGAAAGCGGTACGAAACAATTTAAATTTGAAAATCGCGCCGACCGCACAAGCAACAATTATTAAGGCAAGGACGTAAACTGCCGTGTTCACGACGGGATTTTTAAACGGCATAATGCCCAACCACGCGGAAAAAGAGCTGACTCCCTCCCAGATTTTGTAAGTGATGTAAGCGGGTATTCCTAACACCAGAAACACCATTGCACCGGCGGCAAACCAGGACCGTATTTGCTTCACGCTTCCTCCAAGAACAATTACCTTAACTTATTAATGTACGCGGCAAAAGGAATTTTACCACAAAAGCACTTACCAAGCCAACCAGCAGACCGGCTACAATATCGAGCGGCCAATGCGCCCCGGCAATCACCCTAGCGGCACCCATCACCAGCGCGGCGGCAAAAAGAAACGCGCCACGGCGGCGCTGGCCGACAAAATAGAAAGCAAAGGCAATGGCAAAAAAGAATACAGCGTGGCCGGAAGGAATGGAATTGCCAGACTCGTGGTTAATCAGCGGTAAAAAATTCAAAACTTCAAACGGACGGGGTCGAGGATGGAAGGCCCGGATGATCGGCGTTAGGATGCCGCGCGATAAAATCAGCGTCAGTAAAACAAACGCGAATTTATATAAACGCTGGCGCCAATTTTTTTCTGTCCATAGCCAATAGAGCGCCAGTAAGCCCAAAATATAGGGGGAATAATTTCCCAAAAAAACAATTAACCAGTCTAGGAGTTTAGACTGCCCGGCTAAGCCATGTAAAATTTGAAAAACAGAAACTTCCGATGGCATATTTATCGCCTTATAAAGGCGAGTAGTCCCATATAACGAGCGCGCTTCACCGCGATAGAAAGCTTCCGCTGATGGCGGGCACAGGTGCCGGTGTATTTCGGATCGGTGATCTTCGCGGAGCTGGAAACAAAGCGGCGCAAAAAAGCCGCATCTTTATAATCAAGATTTTCGATGTTAAGGGAGCAAAATGCACATTGGGTTGGTCGGATCATTAGAATGGAAGGTCTTCGGATTTTATCTCTTCATCGACTTCTATTGTCGGGATCGGTGCCACTTCATTGCCAGCCGCCATCGGCGCAGTGTTGCCGGCTCTCGGCGCTCCCCCGCCGGCGGAACGCGGTCCCAGCTGGATTCTTTCGGCAACAATTTCCGTGGTCTTGCGATTCTGGCCCTGTTTGTCCTGCCAGCCTCGGGTCTGCATCCGGCCCTCAACCAAGGCGAGGCTGCCTTTAGTCAAAAATTTGCCGGCTACTTCGGCTTGGCGGCCCCACACCACAATATTGTGAAACTCCACCGCCTCCTGCTTAGCGCCATTCTTATCGTTCCAAACACGATTGGTCGCGAGCGAGAAGCTGGCGACGTTCTGCCCGCCTGGAGTGGCTCGCAATACCGGATCCGCCGTCAACCTGCCTAAGATAAATACTTTGTTGAGATTCATCCCGTTAGAGACAGGTCGCCAAAGGCGACCGTAAACTGGCCGTCCGACAACGGCTTTCAGATAATAGTGTAAATTTCTTATTTAGATTAGTATTCATATTTTGATTGTCTCTAACGGGATTCATCACCTTTATTTATTTTAATCCTATTTAAGTATTTCCTCCAGCTTCTCCGACAATGCTTCGTTACTCAAAATCGGCGCAGTTTCTTTCCGCTCTGGTCGCACTTGCTGGCGCGGCTGTTCGGCAGAGGCCAATTTCACCGGTGGCGTGATAATCAGAAATCGCAATACATTCCTGTTCAAATTCAAGGCCTCCTTCACGCCCTTCACGATATCAGGACTCGCTTTGAAGTGGTAAAAACCGAAATAGGCGGAGTCATGCTTCTTGATTTTATAGGCCAGACGCAATTCGGCAACTGGCTTTTGATAAAAAATTTCCGCGCCAAGTTTCGCAAGTGTCCCGGCAAACTCTTTTTCCGACTCCAGAGAAGTCAGAAGAAAAGAGATTTCGTATTCTTTTTTATTTTCGGTATCCATTTTTCGCTTCGCCTACTTTACCATTACTCTTCCGTGTTTGCAACTTCTTCAGCTCCCTCGGCGGCCTCCCGAGCGCCTAAACCGGTGCCAACCGGAATCAAACGGCCAATGATCACATTTTCTTTCAGGCCGCGGAGCGTATCCTCCTTGCCTTCCAAAGCGGCCCCAATCAGAACACGAGCGGTTTCTTGGAAGGACGCGGCGGACAGGAAACTCTCGGTGGAAAGCGCTACCTTAGTAATACCCATCAGCAACTGAGCGGCTTTGGCCGGAGTTTTGCCGGCTTTTTTCAGAGCGCGGTTTATCTCCAAAAACCGGGATTTCTCAATCACATCGCCCGCGACAA
>JAHFLQ010000006.1 GCA_023244815.1 bacterium | reverse complement strand
AAACCACCTTGTTTTAAAGGGTGGAATTTGATACAATAATTAAGTCAAAAAGCGGAAGCTTTTTTCATTATGGCCAAAAAAGCAAGACAAAAGAAGGAAGAAAAAAAGACCAAAGAAGCCGGTTATACCGCCAAAGATATTTATGTTTTGGAGGGGTTGGATCCGGTCCGGAAACGCCCGGGTATGTACATCGGCACAACGGATACCGCCGGTTTGCATCACCTGATCTGGGAAGTAGTGGACAACTCGTTCGACGAGGCGATGGCGGGCTATGCCAAAAATATCCGCGTGGAACTCTTGCCGGGCAATCGCGTGGCGGTGACCGACGACGGCCGCGGCATTCCGGTGGAAATCCACCCGCAAAGCAAGAAATCCACGCTGGAAACTGTTTTGACCACACTCCACGCCGGCGGCAAGTTCGGCGGCGATTCTTATAAAGTTTCCGGCGGACTGCACGGCGTCGGCGTTTCCGTGGTTTGCGCTTTATCCAGCTGGATGCGCGCCGAAGTCCATCGCGATGGGGGAATCTATGAACAGGAATACAAGCGCGGCAAGCCGCAATATAAAGTCAGGAAGATCGGCAAATCCAACCGCACCGGCACCAAAATAGAATTCGAGCCGGACGCAGAAATTTTCTCTCCTGGAGGCGGGAAAATGACCGAATTTGATTTGAAAAGAATTATTGATCACTTGCGCCAGCAGGCTTTTCTCACGAAAAGCGTACGGATTGAAATCACTGACGAGCGTGACGCTAGGTTGCCGGTTTATCACGGGTTTTATTTTGACGGCGGCCTCCTCTCCTTCATCAAATATTTAAGCCGTAACGAAAAACCTCTACAGGAAACACCGTTTTACGTGAATAAATCGGCGGAAAGCGTGGAAGTGGAAGTGGCGTTTTTGTACAAGAACGAAACAGAGGCGCAGGAATTAAGTTTTGCCAACAACATTTACACCCCTGATGGCGGCATGCACCTGACGGGATTCCGTTCGGCGCTGACCCGTTCGTTGAATAATTACGCGACTGAAAATGAGTACATCAAAAAAGACGGCGAGACATTGACTGGCGATGATGTTCGCGAAGGCCTGATCGCCATAGTTTCGGTGAAACTGCGCGAACCGCAGTTTGAGGGCCAGACCAAGGCGCGGCTAGGCAGTCCGCAGGCGAGAACGGCCACCGAAACGGTGCTGGGCGAAGCCATTAAAAACTTTTTAGAGCAAAACACCGCTGACGCCCGGCGAATTATCGAGCGCGGTCTGCTTTCGATGAAAGCAAGGAAAGCCGCCAAAGCCGCCAAAGAAACCGTTTTGAGAAAAGGCGTGCTCGAGGGGCTGACTCTGCCCGGCAAGCTGGCCGATTGCAGTTCCAGAAATCCGGAGGAATCCGAGATGTTCGTCGTTGAGGGCGACAGCGCCGGAGGCAGTGCCAAACAGGGCCGCGATCGCCGCACACAGGCTATCCTGCCGCTCAAGGGCAAGATTTTAAATGTGGAGAAAGCCCGCATTGATAAAATGTTAATCAATAAAGAAATCAAAGCGTTGGTAGTGGCTTTGGGCACCGCTATCGCCGAATCCTTTGATTTAAGCAAGCTTCGTTATCATAAAATTGTGCTGATGACCGATGCTGATGTTGATGGTTCGCACATCCGCACGCTGCTCCTTACGCTTTTCTACCGTTACTTCCCGCAAATCATAGATAATGGCCATTTGTATATTGCCCAGCCGCCGCTTTACCAGATCAAGAGAGGCAAGGAATCAAAATATATTTATAAAGAAGAAGAAAAGTCCAAAACTAATCTGGAAGGTTGGAGCGTCCAGCGTTACAAAGGTTTGGGTGAAATGAACCCGGAGCAGCTTTGGGAAACGACCATGAATCCTGCCAACCGCATGCTACGGAAAGTGGTGGTAGAAGACGCGGAGGAAGCCGACCGCTTATTTGATATTTTGCTTGGTGAAGAAGTGGAGCCGAGGAAACAATTTATTCAGAGCCGCGCGCAGTTTGTGAAGAATCTTGACATTTAAGCAAAAAATTAATAAACTACACGAACTATGTTCAGTAAAGTAAAAGCTTTTTGGGATGAATCCCGGCAGGAGTTCAAACGGGTCAACTGGCCGACGTTTTCAGAAGCTACGCGTTTGACTACGATTGTGATAGTTTTCAGCCTCGCCATCGCGTTGTTGCTGGGGGTTTTGGACTCCGGATTTACCTATCTTTTGGGAAAATTTATTAACGTTTAATGGATCAAAAAGTAGAGACTAATAAAGAACGGCACTGGTACGCGGTACATACCTACTCGGGCTATGAAGACGCGGTAGCCCGCTATCTCCAGCAAAGAATCGAATCCTTGTCTATGCAGGACAAGATTTTCAGCGTGATTGTGCCAAAGGAGAAGCGAATTAAAATTAAGAATGGCAAACGGCGCGCCGTGGAGGAAAAACTCTACCCTGGCTATGTGTTAGTGGACATGGTTTTGACGGAAGATACCTGGTATGTGGTGCGAAACACGCCGCGTGTTACCGGATTCGTGGGTCCCGACACTACCAAGCCGATCCCGCTCTCCCAATCGGAAATTGATAACCTGATGGCTAAGATGAAGCCGGAGCAAGAGACTAAGTTCCGGGTGGAACTGAAAGTCGGCGAGACGGTGAAGATTACCGACGGGCCTTTCAAAGATTACGACGCCAAAGTTGCCGAAGTGGATGAGGAAAAAGGCAAAGTAAAGGTGCTGGTGGCGATTTTTGGCCGCGATACGATGGTGGAGTTAGACTCATTGCAAGTTCAGAAATTATAATATATAATTTTCCTTACAAAAATGGCAAAACCAGTCAAGGCTAGATTAATACTGCAAATTGAGGCCGGCAAAGCGAACCCGGCGCCTCCGATCGGCCCGGCGCTTGGTCAGCACGGCATCAACATCGCGGACTTCTGCAAGAAGTTCAACGAAGCCACCAAAGACAAAACGGGGGATATTATTCCCGCCGAAATTACGATCTACGAAGATCGGACCTTTGATTTCAAACTAAAAACTTCCCCGGCCTCCGCTCTGCTTCGCAAAGCCGCCGGCGTGGAAAAAGGTTCCGGCGAGCCGAATAAAAAGAAAGTCGGCAAAGTGACGAAAGAGGACATCCGCGCCATTGCCGAGAAAAAGATGGTGGATTTAAACGCCAACGACATTGAGGCCGCGATGCGCATCATCGAGGGCAGTGCCAGGAATATGGGCATAGAGGTGATAGAAAAGTAGTAAATTTTCTGTTGGGCGCACGCCCTCAAAATTTACGTGTGGGTGGGGTTGTATAAATAGGAAGAATCTGGTATTCTATTTTTAGTTTTTTGAGAAAGGAGCTTGTGTGACTGTGTTTGATTGTATCGCCGCTTTCCTTGGTGTTCTTGTAATGACTGCCGGCATCTTTGGAATTTTATGCGGTAACCATGAGACAATCCCCCTAGGTCTGGCACTGTTCCTTGTGGGCATGCTATCGACTGTTGGTGCATCGTGGTGTGTTTACCTGCACAAACGAAAAAGGAGATCATAAAAAATGGCCGAACTCTGCGACAATAAGAGTGTCGGGATGATCATCACTGATGGCGATCGGTTGCTGATGATCGATCGCGGGAACTACCCGCGGTGCAAGGCGTTGCCGGCCGGACATCTAGACGGCGGAAGCTATCCGGAGATGGCGATAACGGAAGTCTCACAGGAAGTCGGTTTGGAAGTGCCGATGCGGGACCTCCTGCTTGCCTTTGGCGAAATGCAAAGCGTCGATGGCATCGCGATCGGCAACCCTTGCAAGCGGGAAGGCGGATCCAACCATAAGTGGCGGGTTTACCGGCTTGCCGGACCGCCGCCGACCTTGGAGCTCAAGGCGGGGGACGACGCAAAGCAGGCTTTCTGGGCGACGCGCGACGAGTGGCAACACTACGCCATCCGCACCGAGTATTTCTTTTCCAAGCTCGGACTTTCATGGACGGAAGTCGGCGCGCTGACGCTCGCGGTTTTCGGTGATCCGAAAACCGGCCCGGTAACTGACGAGGAGAAGATATTTTACGCCGAATGGGAAAGCGATCCCGGCCTTGAACCCGTCTGGTACTACGTCCTCCGGATGGCGAATTTTTTCGACTGGACGTTCCAAAACGCGCCAGTAAAGAAAGTAGCGGCTCCAGTGCCCGCCGATGAAGTTCCGGATGGCAACTAGCAATTCAGCCCCGAAGTACTTCGGGGCTTTTTGTTTTGTTATCGGCTTATTCGTACGAATAAGCCGATAACTTGAAAGTTTCAAGCTATTTTGTTAAGCTAATCCAGTTCTTTTCAACGGAGGTTTTATGAGCGGATCCGAATGTTGCGATGCCGGCGGTTGCGGTTGTCAGAGCGGTCTGGACAAGGAAACCCTTTTCGCGATTGCCAAGGACGCGAGTCTCCATTCCACTTGCGTGAAGACGAAGACCGGCGCGCTTATCGTCAAAGATGGAATCAGAATCTCCACGGGTCAGAACAGGTGCGCGCCAGACGGACACAATTACGGCGACACGATTGAGAAGTGTCCACGCGAAGGAATGAAGACCGGCACCGGATACGAACTTTGCAAGCCGATCCACGCGGAAGTGATGGCCTGTTTGAACGCTAAATCTTGTCCGCTTACGACGGATGGGATGGCCAAATTTGCCGGTCATCTTGCGCCGAGCGAAGAAGAAATCCGCGCCGCGTTCACTCCGGCAGAGTTGGAATGGCTTTTGGGCGCCACGCTCTATCTCGTCGGCCACTATTATGCATGCGAGAACTGCCAGCGCTTCTGCAGTATCGTAGGAATTAAAGAGATCCTCTTTGACGACGTCAGCGGCCAGGCCACCAAGGATCGTTACAAAGAACGCGGGATTACGAATGAGCTACCATCCGGTTCTGACTAACAATTTAGCGCTATCTCTAGAGGTAGCGCTATTTAATTCGCTGGCATTTTGTTATCTTTAACTTTAGTTCCTAAAAGGAGATAATAAATTGATGTTAGGCAAGTTTATCGCGATTGAGGGCTCTGATAGCAGCGGCAAGGCAACGCAAACCAGAAGTTTAGTTGAGCGTTTGAGGTCCGAAGGTTATGCGATAAGCACGGCATCCTTCCCCCGGTATGGAGAGCCAGTCGTAGAAGAAATCAAAAAATACCTGAAGGAAAGTCCTGCTAAGGATCCTTACGAGGCCTCCAAGATTTATGCGAAAGATCGCTTGGATGCCGCGCCGAAGATACGCGCAAAGCTTAATAGCGGAGGAATCTTTGTCGCGGACCGCTTTACGCCATCCAACGCCGCGCATCAAGGTGGCAAGATTACCGACCTGGCAGAACGCAAGAAGTATGTTGAATGGCTTTACCGCTATGAATATCAAGAGCTCGGCATTCCGAAGCCAGATGTGGTGGTGATTCTTCACGTTCCGGTTGAGCTGAGCTTGCGATTGATCGAAAAAAGAGGGGGAGCGAGAGACGGACACGAAGCCGACCCTAGCCACTTACGCAACGCCGAAGCCACATACTCTTTGTTGGCCAAATGGTACCCTGAAGACCATAAGCTAGTGGAGTGTGTAAAAGACGGCGAACTTTTGCCGCCGGAAGTGATCGCTGAAAAGATTTACAAAACCATCAAGCCGCTACTTAAGTAACGGTTTTTTTATATTGACATTACCAGTTATTTTGTGTAGATTATATCTTGTAGTAAGTTGTTTTTTGAAAGGAAGTCGTGATGGAACTGCCAATTCGTAATCGAAGGCTGGTCCTCCCTGAACTAGGCAAGCTGGTTATTTCTCGGCCCATCCTACGGCCGGTAGTCTTTTGCACAAGCCAGCGCTTCAAAGAAGACGTTAAAGAGTTTATGCGCGAAGTTCGCCATTTAGCCGACATTCTAATTATGGAACCGGATTTCCGCCGGCACAGGAAGAAAATGATTCGAAAAACCGAAAAACGCCGCCTAGAGAGCTGGTCATACAAGGTCCGTGTTCCGGGAATGGCGATGGGCCACGTTGAGCGTCTACGCAAAGTGAAAAATTATGGCGGAACCTGCTTTATTTTCAATCCAGGTGGCTATGTTGGACTGAACACCTTTGGGGAGTTCTTTCTTGCCAGCCAAGAGTTGGAGATGGTGGTGTTTGCGCTTGAACCTCACCACCAGAAGGAAGTAATCTTTGACGATTTCGTTGATTTCTTCGTGAAAACGCCCGAAGAGTTCATTGCCAAGCAGAGACTTTTCGGAGTTACTCAAAGCATCGAAGTGGTCAAGCAATGAGGCTTAAAGTTCCCCCCTATACAACAGGGGGAATTTTTTATACAATAATGGAAGAAAGTTTATGGGGAGCGATATGGGGGTCGAAGTAGTTCCGAAGGAGCCGCCTGATTTTACCAAGTGGGATTTGAAAGATGAGATCTCCGTGCACGTTTTCCCTTCCAACCCCCGCAAACCAAAATGGCAGACCGCGGATCGAACTGACGAGCGGATGGATTCCTGGATGGCCTATGTTAATAACTACTTGCGTGATTTTGGCAATGGTGTTGTCGTGATTGGAAACGAGTACCAGTTTTTTGGCAAAGAGCCGCGGCTGAAATACTGGGGCTTGAGGGGCGACATCGGCGATCACGGAGAAACTCCGCTGCACAGCTTCGCCATTTTCCGTGACGATGGCGTTTGGGAAGTTTTCTCAAACATCGAGTCCGAAGCCGGCTACAATCCGGTTTTCGGATCTGGAAGCGAATGCAAAAGAGTAGTGGCGGCTGAACTGACAGTAAGCCGTCGCAAAACCGAGGCACAGAAAGCGAAAGAGCTTTTTACCATAACCATCCAACGTTAACCCGCTTTACAAAAAGCGGGTTTTTATACAAAATAAAGACAGATTTTTAACAGGGGGAAGTATGTCCGACTCCATTGTTTTTTGTTCCAGCCAGCGATTCCGCAAGCCACTGGGAGACTTCATCGCCAACTTCCGTCAACTGCTCGTCAATTATGGCATGTTTGTCGAGATTCTTGAGCCGGAGTTCGAAAACCGGCCAGACTCGTTCACGAACCTCACCGAAGCGGAAAGGCTAAAAAAGGACGCTACATACCGCGCCGGTGTCGCTGGGGCGGTATTTGAACATCTTTGTAAAAAAGTTTTCCCGGCCCGCCGTTGCCTCATCTTCAATAAGGACGGCTATATCGGTTTTAACACGGGCGGCGAGTTGTTCGCGGCCTTCTCTCTTGGCAAGATCTGCTACGCTCTGGATGACCGGATGCTGATCGGTGACTATGCCGCCGGCAACCTCCATGAAGAGCCATCGGCTCGCAAACTGATTCATGCGGTGGTTCCGACTCCGGAAGAACTGATCAAGCGTTTTTTGTAATAAAATGCCCCCGAAGTAAATCGGGGGCTTAATATTCCAATTCCCTTTCTAAAAGAACCTGATTATTTTATAATAAATCCAATGAAGTATCAGCCGACAATAGGATTGGAAGTCCACGCCGAGCTGAAAACGCGGACAAAAATGTTCTGCGATTCGCTGAACGATCCGGAGGAAAAACATCCGAACACTAATGTCTGCCCCATTTGCACCGGTCATCCCGGCACTCTGCCAACCATCAACAAAAAGGCGGTGGAATACGTTTTGAAAGTAGGGATGGCGGTAAATGGTGACATCCCGCAGTTTTCCAAATTTGACCGCAAAAATTATTTTTATCCGGATTTGCCAAAAGGCTACCAGATTTCGCAATACGATCTGCCGCTGATTTTTGGCGGTAATCTTAATGGTATCCGTATCCGCCGCGTTCACCTCGAAGAAGATACTGGCCGGCTTATTCATGAATCGCATATCGCGCATCCTGAATCCCAAAAAAACGATACACGACATACGATACACGATGCGAGTTTTGTTGATTACAATCGCGCGGGCGTGCCGCTAATGGAATTAGTAACCGAGCCGGACATTACCAGTGCCGAGCAGGCTGCGGCTTTTGCGAAAGAATTGCAGATGATTTTGCGCTATCTGGGTGTTTCTGACGCGGATATGGAAAAGGGGCAGATGCGCGTTGAGGCGAATATCAGTTTAAACATGGGGACGAAGGTGGAGGTGAAAAATATTAATTCTTTTAAGGCGGCAGAGGGAGCAATTAAATACGAATTGAAACGTCAGGAAGAAGTGCTGGAATCTGGCGGCAAAATAACACAGGAAACGCGTGGCTGGGACGACGCGCACAACCGCACTGTTTCCCAGCGCATCAAAGAAGACGCTCACGACTACCGTTATTTTCCGGAGCCGGATTTGCCGCCGCTTGATCTCGCGCATTTTGATCTCAAGCAGTTAAAGCTGGAGATTCCGGAATTGCCGCTCGCGAAACGACAGCGCTTTGTTAAAGAATATAATCTCACGCCGGAAATGGCGGAGCTTTTGGTAACAGATAGAAAAATGGGCGAATTTTTTGAAGAAGCAGCGTCGGAGCTGGCCGCCGATGATAGCAAAAATATCGGTGAAAAAACCAAGCTTTTAGTGAACTATCTTACCAGCGATTTAGCTGGCCTGTTGATGGCCAAAGAAACTAGCTTGGAGGAGATCAAAATCGACCCCGAAAACTTCGCCGATCTGATAGAGCTGATCGCGACCGGGAAAATCAACAGCCGGGTAGCGAAAGATGTGCTCGCCAAAATGTTTGAGACGGGACTTGATCCGAACGCGATTGTTCAAGAAGGCGGCCTGACCCAGGTTTCCGATGAAGGCGCGCTGGTAGAGGTGGCGAAAAAAATAATTGCTGCCAATCCAAACGCGATTGCCGATTATAAAAAAGGAAAAGAGAACGCGATTATGTTTCTGGTCGGCAAGTGCATGGCCGAGCTCAAGGGACGCGGCAATCCGGAACTGTTGCGTAAAGTTATAAAAGAGAACATAGTTTAGGCAGTAAATTGAGGGTAATTAAGTGGGGAATTTAACTACGCCAGACTTTTCTGATGCCAAGGCCTGGAAAATTTCTCGTTTCACGAACCTTTACTACAATCCGAAAACCGGGGATATAGAAAAAATTAGACACAGCGAGCGCCTCACGCCCAAGAACCAGCAACTGTATAAAGAAGTAGTGCGGTTTTGGGTCGGCAAGGCAATGGTTTATGTTAGCAAAGACGGCTTGGCTGGCGGAATGGAAATTCTCCCTTACAACCGAATCTCCGTCATTAAATTTTGGGGCTTGATAAATGATATGGCGAATTGGGTTGAGGCGGTGCTTGTTGATGAACGAGAGTGGCACATCTTGAAAAGAAACGAGACCTGGGAGTTTGACGTCAAGTATTTTGACGATGGGGAACACCAGGGTATTCATGCCATTATTCTATATTTAAACAACAAACCAATTTTTTCTATTTAAAAAGCGGCTCCTAAGCCGCTTTTTCTTTTATTTCTTTGAGTACCCGTTTAGCAAAATCGGCCACCGGCATCACCTTATTTTCTTTTTCTTTATACCAGCGGACGCTCACTGTACCGGCGTCTAATTCTTTGTCGCCAACGACGGCGATGTAGGGGATGCGGCGGATTTCCGCTTCGCGTATTTTTTTACCGATACTTTCGTTTGCGTTGTTCAGTTTTACGCGAACGCCTTTCTTTCGGAGTTTTTTCGCGATCTGTCCGGCGTATTTCATCTGTCCTTCGCTGATATTCATTATTTCTACCTGAATGGGGGAGAGCCAAGTGGGAAGTTTTCCGTCGGTGTGCTCCAGCAGCATTCCGATAAAGCGCTCAAAAGAGCCGAAAATAGCGCGGTGAATGACCCAGGGCAATTTTTTGGAACCGTCTTCAGCAGTGTAATAGGTTTCAAATTGCTTGGGGAGCATCACGAGATCGAGCTGGGCGGTGCCCATCTGCCAGTCGCGGCCCTGCGAATCATTGAGGTGCATCTCGATTTTCGGTCCATAAAAAGCCCCTTCGCCTTTGGCCACTGTGAATTTCTTTCTGGCTTTTGCGAGCGCGTCGGACAACGCCTTTTCCGCCTTGTCCCAATCGGCCACCGAACCAAGCGCTTTTTCCGGCCGAGTGGCGAGCACATAGCTGGCCTGAAGGCCGAAAAGGGCGTAAAAGCGATCCAGCATGGCGATGAATAACACGACTTCTTTCTTGACCTGATTTGGCAGGGCATAAATGTGGGCATCGTCCATGGTGATCTGGCGGACGCGGAACATTCCACCAAGCGTGCCGGAGAGTTCATTCCTGTGCAGGCGGCCGATTTCAGCGAGTCGGAGCGGCAGATCCTTATAGCTCCGGATGGTGGAATTATAAACGTAGGTAGACTCCGGACAGTTCATCGGTTTAATGATCAGATGCTCCTTTTCATCGCGCGGATTGTCAAAATAAAACATATTTTCGCGGTAGTGTTCCCAGTGGCCAGATTTTTCAAAAACCTCTTTCTTTACCATAATCGGCGTGGCGATTTCCTGGTAGCCGTTTTTATCCAGTTCTTCGCGGAGATACTTTTCCAGCTCTTTGAAAATAACCATGCCGTTGTTATGCCAAAACGGCGCTCCCGGAGCGATCTCCTGGAACGAAAATAAATCGAGCGCCTGTCCGATTTCTCTGTGATCCCGCATGGATTTTAGTATAACTCACCCGTCATTCTCCTCGCCAGTACGCTGCGGTTCAGACAAATTATCGTCATCTGAACTCCGGAAGCCTTCCGGAATTCCTCAAAGACACCAGTTCCGGCTTTCCTGTCGTTCAGCTGGCGTAATTTGTAGCTGTGACCTTCGCTAAATACTGGCTCAAAGAAGGACGGGTTCGTTTGTTCCAGGGATCGCTCTTTTATAAAAGTTGGATAATGATGTAGTCCTTCGAAAAGCTCAGGACTTTCTATTTGTGGAATCAAAAAGCCGCCTTGACCGAAGTCTTGGCGAGCCGTCTTCTCCACAGCCGCATTAGCGGAGGGTTGGCGTACAAATTACCTCGGCTCACGAGAGGGAAGCCGGAACTGCGGGAGCGTGGCGCGACCAAATTCCGGAGGGCTCCCCGAAGTGAGACGAGGATAATTTGTCCAACCCGGAGCGTCGCGGCGAGGAAGAAGAGAGAGAGCTATTTGCCGGCGGCCGCCTCTATCACAAAGCCACCGCCTTATCCACAATTAACTTGGTCTCGCCATTGCGGTCGGACATTTTGCCGGCAATCAGGACCGGCTTATTTTCCTGCCAGACTGACACGGTTTTTTCCAACATATCCGAAAACACGATTACTTCCATGGTATTCGTTAAATCCTCTATTTTCGCAAACAGCATCGGTTGGCCCTTTTTGGTAATGATCTTCTGGATTTTAGAAATCATTCCTCCTATGACAAGGCGAATAGCCGGAGAGGTAACGAGCAGGGCGTCCTTGATCGGTACCGCTCTGGCAGTTTCCAGCGCGGCCTTGTAGGCATTCATCGGATGATCGGATACGTATAGCCCAAGCAGTTCTTTTTCCCAAATCAGCTTGTCGGCTGAAGTCGCCGGAGGAGCTGGTTTGAGTTTTAAGTTGTAGCTCATCTTTTCGCCGCCGAAGAGACTCATCAAGCGGGTGTCCCGGGTTTTTTTGAGCGCTTGGTGGAATTTAACAATGTCGTCTATATTTTGAATGATCACATTGCGTTCCAGGCCCAGCGAATCGAGTACGCCGCACTTCGCCATGCTCTCCAGCGATTTTTTATTGAGGTCTTTGTGCTGCACGCGGCTTACTAAGTCGGCAAGATTCTTATACGGACCGGCTTTCTGCCGCTCTTCAATCAGGGCGGCAATAATGTTTTCGCCCACGTTCTTCACGCCCGTCAGTCCGAAGCGAATGGCGTTGCCCTCCGGGGTAAAACTTAACGAACTGTTGTTAATATCCGGAGACAGAACGGCGATGCCCATCTTCTGGCATTCGGAAATGAGAAATGAGACGCGGTCGGTGTCGCCGGAGTCGGCGTTGAGTACGCTCGCCATAAGCTCGATTGGGTAATGGGCTTTGAGGTAGGCGGTCTGATAACCGATCAGGGCATAACAGGCGGCATGCGAGCGATTGAATCCGTAGCGGGCAAACGGCGGGAAGAGATCCCAGATAGCCTGAGCCGTATTTTGGGCAATGCCGTTTTTAATCATGCCGCTCACCAGCTTTTCCTGCTGTTTATCCAGCAGCACTTTGATTTTCTTGCCGATGGCTTTGCGGAGCGTGTCGGCTTCGGCAAGGGTGAAGCCGGCCAGATCGCGGGCGATCCTCATCATCTGTTCCTGGTAAATACCCACGCCCCAGGTCGGTTTCAAAATCGGTTCCAACCTTGGATGGAGGTAGGTAACTTTTTCCAAGCCGTGCTTGCGGCGGATGTATTCAGGAATAAGATCCATCGGACCGGGACGATAAAGTGCCACGAGCGCAATCAGGTCTTCCAATGCGGTTGGTCTGATCTCTTTCATATAGCGGCGCATGCCGGATGACTCAAACTGAAAGACGCCGGTGGTATCGGCGGACTGCAAGAGCTTTTCGGTTTTTTCATCCCAATCTGGCAGATGGTCAATATCAATCTTTTCGCCGCGCGCTTCTTGTACTAATCGCACAGTATCCTCAATAATGGTTAGATTTTTCAAGCCCAGGAGATCCATTTTTAGCAAACCGAGATCTTCCACGCTGTGCATTTCGAACTGCGAGACAATTGTATTGGGATCTTGCGGCGCTTTCTGGAGCGGAAGGTAGTCGGTCAGCGGTTTGGCGGAAATTACGATGCCACAGGCGTGCATGGAAGCATGACGGGCCATGCCTTCCAGGTGTTTGGCGGCGTCCAGAATTTTTTTTGCGTCCGGATTGGTTTGGTAGAGATTGGCCACCTCTTTTGTTTCCATCGCTTCTTCCAGTTCTTGATTGAACTGAATTAATTTGGCGAGCTGGTCACAAAAACCGTAACTAATGCCGAGCGCCCGGCCGACATCACGAACGGCAGCGCGAGCGGCCATTGTTCCAAAAGTAATAATATGAGCAACCCGGTCACTGCCATATTTTTCTACTAGATAGCCGAATACTTCATCGCGTCGGCGGTCGGTGATATCAATATCAATATCCGGCATCTGGATACGATCTGGGTTCAAAAACCGTTCGAAGAGGAGTTCGTATTTAATCGGGTCAATGTCGGTAATGCGGAGAATATAGGAGATGATACTGCCGGCGGCGGAACCGCGGCCGGGACCCACGACAATACCGCGGTCTTTCGCCCAGTTCACCAGATCTTGGACAACCAGAAAGTAATCGGCAAAGCCCATTTTTTCAATGACGCCCAGCTCATACTCCACGCGGTCTTTTACCTGTGAGGTTAATTGCGGATAACGATGCTCGATGCGCGCATTAACGATCTCATGCAAATAATCGGCGGCCGTTTTGCCATCCGGCACGGCAAATTTAGGCAACTGGATTTTTCCGAGCTCGATCTCCATATTGCACCGTTCCGCGACCACTTGAGTATTGGCAATCGCCTCTGGAAGATCTTTGAACAGCTCGGCCATTTCTTCCGGAGAGCGCATGGAAAAATCATCATCTTTTAGCGAGAGGCGATCGGGGTCGTCCAATTTCCCGCCGGTTTGGACGGCGAGCAGAATGTCGTGGTATTCCGCGTCCTGCTTGTTGAGATAATGGATATCCTGCGTCGCGATAATTGGTATGCCAGTTTTTTGGGAAAGCTTAATCACCCCGTCATGGACTTTGATAGTTTCGCGGATACCCGGGTGATGGCCGGTTTCCAAAAAAAAGCTCCCCTTGCCGAAAATATTTTGGTAGTCGAGCGCTACCCGTTCGGCCTCGGCTAGATTGTTGTTTAAAATATTACGGCCAATTTCACCGGATAAGCAGGCAGAAAGAGCAATCAGGCCGGCGCTGTTCTTGCGGAGAAAATCTTTATTGATGCGCGGCTTATAATAAAACCCTTCGAGGTGCGCGTGCGTGACCAGCTTCAGCAAATTTTTCCAGCCGGTCTGGTTCTGGCAGAGTAAAATCAAGTGGAAATACTTTTCTGTTGCCGCTTGCCCTGAGTTTGCCGAAGGGTCCGGCATTATATAGGCTTCGATACCCAAAATCGGTTTGATGCCGGCGGCTCTGGCTTTTTTATAAAATTCCACGGCCCCATAGAGATTGCCGTGATCGGTGAGAGCGAGCGAATCCATTCCCAGCTTCTTGGCCTGATCCACCAGTTGATCAATTTTAGCCAGGCCATCGAGCAAGGAATAATGTGAGTGAGTGTGAAGATGTGTAAATTTCATTTCTTAAGTTAATTTTACGCAGAAAAACTCTATTTTACAAGAAGTTTTAAAATAAAAAAGCCGGTTAATTTTTATAACCGGCCATTAAGTCGCTTAGCCGTTTCTTAATCTCGTTTATCGGAATAGCGAGAACATCTTCCGAGATGCCCGCGTCTTTATGTATGGGCACTATCTCCACATTCATCGCGATTACTTCACCGCGCGAGTTTAAGACAGGGCCGCCGGAGCTTCCGTATCCGGCCATGGCAGAATGCTCAATCATTCGGCAAGCAATTTTTTTCCGGAGAAGACTTGGTTCGGCATTCATATCCCTCGCCGATACCGACATTATCAATCCTTCACTAATGTACCAAAGCAAGGTACGGGGATTGCCGAGGCTATAAACGAGATCACCGACTGTTGTTGTGTCGGAATCTCCCAAGACAGCAAGACGACCGCCAAATTGAAAGCTTTGCTCTTTAACGGCCAGTACAGCGGTGTCGTAAGCTCTGTCGTAGCCAACTAGCTCTACCGAGAAAAACTTTTCCGGGTCGTTTTTGAATCTGGTTCGGCAAGTAGTGCGTGGCCCCAGACCGTCAATTATATGACCAGCTGTTATCACAAAATACTTTCCATCCTGTTCGATCAGAAAACCGGAGAGTTTGAAACCACGACCCTCCACCACTGCCAGGTAATCCGCGTTTTTGTAAACCGGCAATTCTTTGAGGTCTGTTTCCGTCGGCGGTTGAATTTTGAACTGCCCCGGTGCGCAGGCCGCCAGTAACACGAGCAGAAGAATCAGTGCGTGACGCACAAGTTGCCTCCCTTCCAGGACGCACTCGATTTTTAAAGAACGCTTACAGTATAACAAAAAAGCCCTGCCTAAAAAAATTCCTCCAGATGGAGGAATTTTGATTTTTTTCACTCAAGCTGAATTTTAAAAGTCAGCTTTTCTTTGCCGCGCAGCACCTTGAACTCAACTTCATCGCCCGGATCAAAGTCGAGCATCAGGTGCCGGTATACTTCTGCGCTGTCTTTGGCTTCCACGCCGGCGCATTCCAGAACCAGATCGCCGAGTTTCAGTCCGGCTTTAGCGATAGAAGAACTGGAGTCGCAGACGTACACGACAAGTCCGCTCTGGCCTGGCGTAGGCACTTTCAGGCGTTCCGTGTAATCCGCTTCATTGAGCCATTTCGTCTCCATTAGGAGAAAATCGAGGTAGGGGTGTTCGAACTTCCCGCCTTTCTTAACCCGCCGGATTGAAGCAATGACATCATCAATGGGAACGGCAATGCCTTTCGACATGTTCGCCATCACATTGATGCCGACTACTTCTCCGCGGCTGTTCAGGAGGGGGCCGCCAGAATTGCCCGGCTCGAGCTGACAGGAGTGGATAATTAAACGCGGCTGTGTTTGTCCATTGTTTCGGCCGCAAATAATCTGCTCAACAATGCCCGTCTTGAAGGAGTGTTCCGTGCCGCTGGAAGAGCCGATGGAAAACACCGCTTCCCCGATAACCAGCCCATTGGCCAAACCGAGCTTCGGATACTTGCCCTGGTAGGCAAACCCGGGTTTTTTAAATCGGAGCAGCGCCCAATCAATGTTTGGGTCGCCAACCGCGAATTCCGCCTCTTCTGGGGATTGGCAACTATTTTTGAAGTAGACGAATACTTTACGGTATTTGGCCATCGAGAAGCAATTATGTCCGGCAGTCAAAACATAAGGCTGGCCGCCTACTGACACCGGAAAGCCGGCGCCCTTACAAGATTCGTAGGCTTTACCGACGATCATTTCAATGTGGACGGAATCAAAATCAGCGTAGATTTGCGCACCGCTTATTGCTTTAGCGGTTGCGCTATCAGCGCCGACTTCGGTTTTGCCGAAATCGGGGTCGCTCTTAAACTCTGATCCTGGAGCAGTATTGTCAACGACTAGGCTGTTGCGATCCGGCGCAAAAAGGCCGAAACAGCCGACTGATGTCAGCAAAACCAGCAAATTCACCGCCAGCAGGCACCGCCTCATACATCACCTTCCTTTAAAAGTCCTAGATAAAACTTTAACAGATATAAAAACCAATGCAACAGGAGCCACAATTTTAAAAGCCCCCGATTTACCTTGGGGGGCTTTTGAGTTTGTTTTAATACTGCGTAGCCAACCAATCGAGAATGTCGGTGATAAAGGTCGCCAGTTGATAGTTCTGATAAGTCGGATGCAAGGCGACATTCATGCCGATAACGCGGCCATACTGGTCCACCAGCGGCCCGCCGGAGCTGCCCGGGGCAATGGTGGCGTTGTGGACGATTACCGATCTCCAATCAAGGCCGGGTATTTTGCGCTGGCCGAAATCCAGATTCATAAGGATGCCCCTGCCAAATGCGTAGCCGATCCCCATAGGAGAGCCTAGCGAGTAAACATCATCGCCGACCTCAAAGTCTTTTTGCAGATGAAGCATGGCAAGATTGTCGGTAAATTTAAAATTCGGATCCCCGAATTTTAAAGTGGCACAATCGAGATTGTCGGCGCTTACTTTGTCCACTTCGGCGGAGTAACCGTCCGGCTTGCCCTTCAGGTAAACAGTAATTTCTTTGACGGTGAACCGCGAATCCCTGATAACGTGAGCGGCAGTCAGCACCAGATATTTGTTGTTAAACTTAATCAGGAATCCGGAGCCGATTCCACTGACCTCCTCGTCGGAGTCATTGCGTTTTCCGATCACATGGATTTCTGCGAGATAACGCGCTTCTTTATAAATTTGCTGGGGAGTTTTTTGGCCAGGCGGCAGAGCGGCCGGGATTTGCAGGACTGCTTTTTCAATCGTCGGCCCTGCGGGCAATTGATAGCGGGGCGGAGAGTTTATACATGAGTGGATTATCAGAATAAACAAGAGCGCTAAGCCGAAAAGGGAAATTATCCTGGGCAGCGACATCAGATTTCTACGCATAAGCCACCTCCTTTCACATAAATCTCTGGCGCGTTGTTAGCGAAAATGTTCCGATTCGCGAAGACGCTTCTGTCTTGAGCTGTAGACTCTACTGCCAAGATGGGGTGGCAAAGCGAGCGGACATTTTCGTAACAACCCGAAAGGATGCGGCTATTTTCCTGCATAGCGTTGTTTTCGGGCTTGGCATAGATGTCTATGCCTGCGCCCTCAATCCTAGCTCTACAGAGAAAATAGCTCGCATCGCGTCCGGGAGCTTATGTGAAAGGAGGTGGCTACCACCCTTTCAATGTGCGATATACTATTACCAATATAGCATATGACTCGTTTTATAATAGGTATTGACGAAGTGGGCAGGGGTTGTTTGGCCGGGCCGGTGACGGTGGCGGCGCTTGCGCTGCCGCCCAAGTTTAAACTTAAAAGTTTAAAGCTGAAAGTTAAATTGAGAGATTCAAAAAAACTTTCTGCTAAACAAAGAGAGAGGTTTTTCGAAGCGGCTAAAAAACATCCGCAGATTTTTTACGCCCGCGCCAACGTTTATCCGAAAACAATAGATCGTATCAATATTTCCCAGGCGGCGAATTTGGCGGCCACCAGAGCTTTGAAAAAGCTCTTAGTAAATAGTAAATGGCAAATAGTAAATAGAAAATCCAAAATAAACGTCTTCTTAGATGGCGGTTTGTACCTAAACAAAATTGCTAATTACCATTTACCAGTTACTAGTTGCCGGACGGTAGTCCGCGGCGACGAAAAATATAACGCCATCAAGCTGGCCTCCATCGTTGCCAAAGTGAACCGCGACCGGATTATTTCCCGAAATCACTGCGACTATCCCATCTACGGCTTTGCCCAGCACAAAGGCTACGGTACACGGCTTCATATTAAGGCGATCAAAAAGCACGGCATCTGCGAATTGCACCGCTTGACTTTTATTAAGAATTTTGTATAATACTGGTTAGTAAATTAAAACTGCGCCGGACAGGTTTCCGGCAGATCCCATTTAGGGAGACGGCGATGACGACACAGTCGATCACGTCCATCACAGATGGACAAAGGAAGCAGTATCTCCGTTTCGTCGAAGACGCGGCGGAGAAGGCGCTGAAGGAAGTCGGTCTCGACAAGGACGGCATCCAGAAGCTCATCGAGAACGGCGACGAATTCCAGTCGCGCATCATGACCGGCATCCGGGATCTCTCGGTGTCCAACCAGTTCGCCGACGAGGAAGTGCAGTCGAGCTACGCGTACCCCAAGGGCTACAAGGTCAAGGGGATCACGGAGCAGACCAACGTCCTGCGTCAGCTCTTCCCGGGCATCGGCTTCGCCGATGAGAAGCTGGCCGACCAGCCGCTTCCCCCGAACGCCGAGGGATGGTTCGCCATTCCGAAGTGGGAGAAGTTCGCGCCGACGTACGGTGAGGCGGTCGAGAAGGTGCTCGCGATGATCGGGTCCAAGCGGAAGTTCTACAACTACCGTGACGGCCAGCTCGGAGCGGAATACCTGCGACAGCACGCGCGTACGGCGAAGATGTTCCAGAAGCTCGGCGACGAGCAGAAGGATCACGACATCCTCGTCGTTCCGGCACAGTTCGGTCTCCGTCACAGGGGCCGGTCGGTGCGTCGGGCTCGCGAGGTCTTCGTGGCCAACGAGTTCGGTCTCGGTGCCTTCGCAATCGGCATCATGATCCTGACCCACCCCGAACGCGAGGTTCAGTGGGAACAGCTTCACGTCGACTGCGCAGGTGACGAGTTCTCTCCGGGCGCCGATGGCGACTTCTCGCACGCGCCGATCTTCAACTTCAACGACGGCAAGGTCAAGTTCTACGCCTACTGGTACGACGACGCCTACGGGTACTATGGTTCCGCTTCGGCCTTCGTCTCGCAGTAATCGATCCTTGAATACCTGGCAACAGGCCGTTCGCGAACGGCCTGTTTCTTATTTGACATATAAGCAACCAGCATGCTATCTTTCCAGTACTGATTCAGTGCTAATTCAGTACTATTATGGGAGGCGTACCAGTAAAACATCATTCTAAATCCAAAGTCGGCCGGCGCCGGTCGCATTTGGCCTTAAAAAAGACCCAAATTTTTGTCTGCTCAAACTGCAGGGGTCCCATTCTGCCGCATAGAGTTTGCCCGCAGTGCGGTACTTACGCGGTGAAATAGTCTGCTATAATTACAAGTAGATGGCCACAAGGCAGTTAGCTCGTTCAGTCGTTCTTCAGTCTCTTTACGAGTGGGATTTTTACGCTAAAAAAGAAGATCTAACTAAGATTTTGGAGCGCAACTTACTTGAATTTGCGCCCGACATAGACGAGCCGGATTTCGCCTGGCGTTTGATGAAAGGAGTGATTGACCATCTTGAGGCGATAGACAAGATTATCGAAAAAGCGGCGCCGGAGTGGCCAATCGCTCAAATCGCCATCATTGACCGGAACGCGCTCCGCATCGGGCTTTACGAGCTGATGTACGCGGATCCGGAAGAAGTGCCGCCGAAAGTGGCCATTAACGAGGCGATCGAGGTCGCTAAAAGCTATGGCGGGCCGAATTCCGGAAAATTTATCAACGGCGTGCTCGGCACGGTTTACAAACAACTGCAGGAACAGGGTTTGCGGCCGGCGGAAGCGGCAAAAGTCGAAAAGAAGGAAGATAAAAAAGAATAACAATGGCTATAGCAATAACTATGACAAATATTGTCATGATTATCGTTATGGTCATAGTTTCAAGGCTATGGCACAACCTCTTAAAATTTTAGAAGAAAATATCGGTTATGTTTTCAAAGATAAGAATCTGTTAAAGGAAGCTTTAACGCACCGCTCTTATCTAAACGAAAACCCGAAGTGGGGGTTGCCCAACAATGAGCGGCTGGAGTTTTTAGGCGACGCGGTGCTCGAGCTTTCGGTTACCGAAGAGCTTTTTAAACGATTTCCGGATTACCAGGAAGGCCAGATGACCGGTCTCCGCGCCGCGTTGGTTAATTATGTGATGCTGTCCTCGGTTGCTAAAGATTTCGGCCTCGAAAATTTTATTTTGATGTCCCGAGGCGAGGCTAAGGACACCGGCCGCGCTCGGGATGTGATTCTCGCGAACGCCATCGAGGCGCTGATCGGCGCTCTTTATCTGGACAGCGCTTATAAAACAGTCGGGAAATTCGTCAATAAGTTCGTGATGGAGCGGCTCGACGAAGTAATCAAAAAAGGGCTATTTAAAGATCCGAAAAGCGCTTTGCAGGAAAAGATTCAGGAAAAGACAAAGGCCGCGCCGACTTATCAAGTTTTATCCGAGACCGGTCCGGATCACGCAAAAATTTTCGAAGTGGGGGTTTATGTTGGCAATAAACTACTCGCCAAGGGTAGCGGTCCCTCCAAACAGGAGGCCGAGGCGGAAGCCGCTCGCGCTGCTTTGTCCAGTCTCTCCGAAAATCGCTAGCCACATAGAATCCTGGCTTGTTCAGTGTTTTAAAAAGTGCTTAAATAAGCGGGTCCTTTGAAAATCCAGAATAGAGGTGACTGATGGGGAGTTTTCTCCAAGACCCTAGAGATCCGGCCCATAAAAAGGAAAAACTGGGCAAATCTATGTTGTTGCTGGCAATTTTGGCGCTGGTGGTTTTAGGAATGATGGTGTGCAGTACGGCTAGGCCAAAAGCAGCGAAAGAGATCACCATTGACGAACTTTACAAAAGTATTGGACAGGGAGTCGTAGAAAACCTCAACATTGATGCGACCAGCCGATCAGTTACCGGGAGCTTTAAAGACGGCACTAGATTCAAAAGTCAAGTAGCCGACCCCAGCAATTTAGAAAAAGAAGCAATAGCCAGAGGCATAAAAATTACTGCCAATTCTGAAGGCGGCGGAGGTGGCAATTTTCTTTTGTTTTGGGGCCCGACAATTCTTCTGATTTTGGCGCTGATTTGGTTAGCTAGACGGAGTAGCCAAGCCAATGGTCCTCAACTTAAGTCGTTCATCACTAGTAACAAGGAGACGGTTGGCGATTGGGAAGCTCGCCTCGGGCTTTCCTTTGAAGACGTTGCCGGTTGTGAAGAAGCAAAAGAGGATGCGCGGCTCTACATTGAATTTTTGAAAAATCCTGGTAGCTTCACCGATTTGGGAGCGCGCTTGCCGCGGGGGCTGCTTTTCATAGGCCCTCCGGGAACGGGCAAGACACTTCTTGCCAAAGCGATGGCAGGGGAAGCCAATGTCCCGTTTGCCTACATCAATGGATCGGATTTTGTGGAAATGTTTGTTGGAGTCGGCGCCAGCCGGGTTCGCGCTTTGTTTACTGAAGCAAAGCGGCGCGCTCCGTGCATAATTTTCATTGACGAGCTGGATGCGGCGGGAAAAGCCAGGGGAATGAGCAACAATTATCACCCGGAACAAGAGCAGACCCTCAATGCCATTTTGGCGGAGATGGACGGCTTTAAATCCGACGGCGGCATATTAGTGATTGGCGCTACCAACCAACCCGAAGTTTTAGACGCCGCGCTGTTGCGGCCCGGCCGATTTGACCGCAAGGTCGTTGTTCCCTTGCCTGACCTGAAAGCCAGAGAAGCCATTTTGAAAGTGCACGGCCGAAAAATAAAACTTGTTGCAGATGCTGATTTCAGCGAGATTGCCAGGGGCACCCCCATGGCTTCCGGCGCTGATTTAGCGAATATCGTCAACGAAGCGGCAATTTTTGCCACTTTGCGCAAAGCGATAGCTGTAGAACAACAGGACCTTCGTAATGGCATGGACAAGGCTCTTTACGGTTCGGAGCGAAAAAGCGCGGTGGTACCCAGAAAAGAAATGGAAATTGTTGCTTACCACGAGGCAGGCCATACGCTGGTTGCGAAGTTTGTTCCGGGCGTTGATCCTGTGCGTCAGGTCACAATAATTCCGCGGGGGCCTACCGGCGGAGCGACTCACTTTTTGCCGGAAGAAGATCGCCACATTCACGGCAAGAAATATTTAACCGGTCGGATGACAGTAGCCATGGGTGGCAGAGTGGCCGAAATGTACAAGTTCAAGCAGGAAACTAGCGGTGCCAGGGAAGATTTTCGGGCCGCTACCGGCATTGCCAAATCTATGGTTCTGGAGCTGGGGATGAGCGAGCGAGTCGGCAAGCGGGTTTTTATCACTCGAAGCGAATTTCTTGGCTCAGTCAGCGAATCTTTGGACTGTTCCCCGGAAACTCGAAGAATCGTCGATGAGGAAATTAAAAAATTCCTTGACGAAGCCTATGATCAGGCCAGTCAGATCATTGAAGCTAACGCGGAAAAGTTAGAGGCTTTGGCCCAGGCCTTGCTTGCAAAAGAAACGCTGACTGGAAAAGAAGTAGATGAGATTATAGCCTCGGCTTAGCCGAGGCTTTTTATTGCGCTTTCGCTCGTAAATTTATAAAATTACAGCATGCGATTGAAGAGCCTGGAATTGGCCGGTTTTAAGTCCTTTGCCCAAAAGACTATTTTGGATTTCACTTCCGGCGTAACGGCTATTGTTGGGCCGAACGGTTCCGGCAAATCCAACGTGATTGACGCGATCCGCTGGCTATTAGGCGAGCGGGATGCCAAAAACATCCGCGGCGCGCGCGCTGAAGATTTAATTTTCGCCGGCACTCCGCAGAAAGCCAGAATGGGCATGGCGCAGGCGACGATGATGTTTGATAACGCCGACCATTTTTTTCCGGTGGATTACGACGAAGTTTCCATTACCAGAAAAGTCAGCCGTGACGGCAATTCGGAATACTATCTCAATGAAGCGGCGGTCCGCCTCCGCGATATTGTGGATTTTTTTGCCAAAGTCCGCCTCGGCACTCGCGGCTTGACGATTGTCAATCAGGGGAACAGCGATATTTTCGTGCGCGCCAACCCTAAAGAACGACGCACTATGATAGAAGAGGTTTTGGGATTGCGGCAGTTTCAGCTGAAGAAACACGAAGCGGAGCGGAAGCTAGTCAGCACCCGATTCAATTTGGAAAAAGTAAAAGCAATGGTTGACGAACTGATGCCGCATCTTCGGCTGCTCCGACGTCAGGCTTCCAAATACGAAAAACAGGCCGAAGTAGAAAAAAATTTGCGTCATCTGGAAGCCGACTATTTTGGCGGTAAGCTTGCGCAAATTGACAGCGATCTGAAAGATTTAGAGCCGCAAATTAAATCATTGGAACAAGCAATCAGCGACAAGCGGCAGGGGCTTAAAAAATTACAGGTGGAGCTTGCCAAAGTGGAAAAGTCCGGGCCGAAAGGGGACGAGAACTTCCAAAGTTTCAAAAAGAAACAAAACGAACTGTTCAACCGGAAAGCTCAGCTTCAAAAACAGATTGGCAGAATGGAAGCGCAGATTGAGTTTGTTTCTTCCCAACCTAAGTCGGAGGTGAAAGCCGCCGAAGTGATTCAGATGCTGGGCGAAGTGAAAAAAACTCTGGAAGTGGGAATGTCGGAAAATCTGCTGGATAATTTAAAAAATTTGCTGAAGATGCTGTTGGAGAAAATCGGTAAAGTGTTGTCTGTGGGCACGGATGACCGGGCGGGAAGGGTAAAAGATCTGGAGAAACAAAAAACCCAAGCCTCCGAAGAACTGGCGGCGGTGGATGTGGAGCTGACCAAGCTTTCCGCGATGGAGAATCAACTGGCCGAGGATCTGCGCGGCTTTAACGCGATTTTCAAAAAGGCCTTTGGTGCTGTGGAGGCGGAGAGAGACGAAATTCAGAAGCTGGACAATGAGCAGAATAAATTGCTTTTCGACAAAGAACGCATCACTATTCGCCGGCAGGAACTGGATAATTTGGCCTCTCAATCCGGCCGCAAAGTCAGTGAATTTCAGCCAAAAGCAGAACTGGCAGAGAGCGACTTTTCAGAGATGGAGCGGCGCATGTTCAAGTTGAGGGCGGAATTGGCCGGTATCGGCGATTTGGATCCGGCATTGATTAAAGAAGCGCAAGAAACCGAGTCACGCTACAATTTTTTGGAAACTCAGATGGCGGATTTGGACAAAGCGTCCAATGATTTAAACACTCTGATTCAGGATCTAGACGAAAAAATTCACACCGAGTTTAGCAAAAATCTTAGGGCTATTACCGAGCAGTTTGACCGCTATTTCAAATTGATGTTCGACGGCGGCAGGGCGAGCTTGAAGCTGGTCAAGGAAGAACCGGTGCCGAAAGAAATTGACGAGGAAGTAACCGAGCAGCCGATCGACGAGGCACAGGACGAAGACGAAGAACATGAGGTGGACCATGGGGGATTAGAAGTATCGGTAAGCATTCCGCGAAAGAAAATCAGCGGGTTGGAAATGCTTTCTGGCGGGGAACGGAGTTTAGTTTCCATCGCCGCCCTGTTTGCCATGATTTCCGTTAGCCCGCCGCCATTTCTTGTGCTGGACGAAGTGGACGCCGCTCTGGATGAACGGAACGCCAAGCGGTTTGCCGAGCTGATCGCGGATTTTTCTAAAAAGACCCAGTTTATTATCGTCACCCACAACCGGGCGACCATGGAAGCCGCCAATGTTTTGTATGGCGTCACAATGAACGATGACGGCACTTCCCGGGTTTTGTCTATTAAGTTGGAGCAGGCGGAGGCCGTTGTGGCTAAATAACTCTGTAGGTTACAGGCCGCAGCCAATGTGAAGCAAAGCCGGCTCCGCATCTGATTGACTCAATTATTCTAATTTGCTAATATTGCCACTATGTTAATGCTCAAGTTAAAAAGAATTGGCAAGAAGCACCAGGGGTCCTTTCGTTTGATCGTTGATGAAAAACGCCACAAGATGGTGGGCACGAACGTGGAAGACTTGGGCTGGTATAATCCGCGCACGGATAAGTTTGAAGTAAAAAAGGATCGGATAGAATATTGGATTAAAACCGGCGCGCAGCCAACTGATACTGTCCACAATTTGCTTGTCAATGCCGGAGTTCTGACTGGCAAAAAAATCGCCGTGCACAAGCAACCGAAAAAGCCCGCCTCCGCTGAGGCTACGGCGGGTAAAAAGGAAGGCGAGAAAGCAGCGACCCCTGCCCAGCCCGTTGCTGAAGTACCAGCTACCCAATAATAAAGACCCCCGAAGTACATCGGGGGTCTTTTGTTTTGATTAATACCAGCCGAATCTTTTACGCAATTCGGCCAGCTCTTCCCACATTTCTTCAGGCAGCCGGTTGCCCAGCGATTCCAGGTGGGTATCAAGCAAGACAGCTTCTTTTTCCCACTGCGCCTCATCTATCTGAATGCCATATCCATTGGGAACCAGTCCGATGGGCGTTTCCTTGGCGGAAACTTCGCCGTGAACCCGCTCCGCAATATATTTGAGGAGTCGGATATTTTCTTTAAATCCGGGCCAGAGGTATTTTCCTTCGTCGTCTTGGGCAAAAAGATTCAGATGGAAAACTTTCGGAGGGCGGGAGAGCTTTGCCCCGACTTCTAACCGGTGACGTACCGAGTCGGCCATGTTGTACCCGGTGAACGGCAGCATGGCAAAGGGGTCGCGTCGCAGGACTCCGATTTCGCCGGTAGTGGCGGCGGTTGTTTCCGAGGCGATAGAAAGCCCCAGGAACATTCCATGCTGCCAATCAAAAGCTTCAAAAAGCAGTGGCACAGTATCGGCGCGGCGCCCTCCGAAAATGATAGCCGAGATGGGAACTCCGTTCGGCTTGTCAGCTTCCGGTGAGGCGCTTGGGCACTGATGGAACGGAGCCGTAAAACGGGCATTGGGATGCGCTGCCGGTCCGGATTTATCCCAGGGCCGACCTTGCCAATCCACTAGTCCTTCGGGAGCTTCGGTTCCGATTCCCTCCCACCACGGTTCGTTGGCGGGCGTTAAAGCGATGTTAGTGAAGATCGTGTTTCTTTTCACAGCGGCCAGCATATTCGGGTTGGTGGCCGGACCCGTGCCGGGCGCTACGGCGAAAAACCCGCTTTCTGGATTAATTGCCCAAAGGCGTCCGTCAGCCCCGACATGCAGCCAGCAGAGATCATCGCTGACTGTCCAGACTTTATATCCCGGCAGTTCGGAAGCGAGCATAGAGAGGTTAGTCTTGCCACAGGCGCTCGGGAAAGCGCCGGCGATGTAGGTAATTCTTCCGCTGATGTCTTCCAGCCCAAGCACCATCATGTGTTCAGCGAGCCAACCCTCGTCTCTGCCGATATAGCTTGCCAAGCGCAGAGCGAAACACTTCTTGCCCAAGAGAGCGTTGCCGCCATAGCCGGAGCCGATGCTCGCGACCGTGTTTGTTTCGGGAAAATGCATTATAAAACGTTTCTCCGGAGAAAGGTCTCCCAAAGAATGCAGGCCATACATGATGTCTTTGGGTTCTTCTGATGATAAGCGGGTGGCGGGTATAATGCGGACAAGGTAATGCATGTTAAGCACCACATATGGGCTGTCGGTAATTTCAATGCCAAGGCGCGAGAAACGAGAATTTACCGGCCCCATAGAGAAGGGGACAACATACATCGTCCGTCCGCGCATACTGCCGCGGAACAGAGACGTCATTTTTTCTCCGGCCTCTTTTGGATCCATCCAGTTGTTGGTAGGACCAGCGTCATCTTTTTTCCTGGTGCAGATGAAGGTAACTTTTTCAGTTCTGGCAACGTCGTGCGGGGCGCTTCGGTGCAGAAAGCACCCGGGATAAGTTTTGGGATTGAGAGCAATCAGCGCTCTATCGGCCAGCATTTTTTGTGTCAGTTCTTCAAATTCCTTTGCTGAACCATCACAAATTTTGACATTATCGGCCATAGTTTCTTTTGCTAATTCCACCATCTCCTCCAGCAAGCTTCTGCCCATAGATTCTCCTTGTAAAGAACTGGCTCAATTATACATCCTGCTTTATGTTTGTCCAACAATTTGACACTTAATCGGCTATCTGCTAAAATTCTCGTAATTAAAAAAGGTCGCCAGAAACTCAGCAAAATCAGAAACGATATGGCAGATAAAGCAACCGATCAGGAGTTCTTGGAATATCTTACCAAGTCTATCGTGGATCATCCGGACGATGTGAAGGTTGATCGCAAGGTGGACGAGATGGGGGTCCTGCTTTCTTTGAAAGTGAACGCCCAGGATATGGGGCAGGTAGTCGGCCGGCAAGGCGCTACCGCCAAAGCCATCCGCTCTCTCTTGAGGATCGTCGGTATTAAAAATAATGCCCGAGTGAACCTCAAGATCGAAGAGCCGGAGGGGTCTACCCGTGCTCCCAGAATGGACCGCGGCACTGAAGAGTAGAGTTTATTTCCAATTAACCAAAACCCCGCGTATAGCGGGGTTTTGGTTTGAAATAAAAGAAGCCCACACGGGGCTTCAATCAGTTTATCCTCAATCTTTGCGCTTGCTTTTGATGCGGAAAAAGCCGCCGGGATTCTGGAAATACGGTTTCAGTTTCTGGACGGTACCGGACCAGAGCCGGCGATCAAGTTCCGGATCCATTTTCCTCCAATCGGCGCGTTCCGGTCGGCCGAGTGCTGAAGCAACAACAGCGCGCAGGTATTGAGAAGGTGCCTTAGGGTTCCAACAGACGCAAGACGAGCCGTCCGCTTCTTGCCAGAATAGATAAGGTTCTTTGCAGTCGGATTCTGACAATCTGGCAAAAAAATTCGCGGAGCTTTGCAACTGATCAATTTCGGCTAAAGGAAAATCTTTTCTCACTTGTTCCCGAATATTCAAATTTTTAGCAATTGGCAGAACGTGGAAATGCGCATGGCCGATGCTCTGACCGATTTTGCCGTGTTCGAAAATCAGATGCTGTGACCTATATTCTAGGTCGATTGCCAAACTGGCCCTATCCACAGCCACCGAAACTTGCCTCAATTTATTTTGGGGCACGTCTCCAAAACACTCGATGTGTTGTTTTGGTACGACCAACACATACCCGCCTTCGGTAATTTGTCCAAGCGTGGCGATGAAGTAAAAATTCTCATCTTCGGCGATTAGACGCTCTTCAAACATTCTGCGATCGCAAAAAGTACAAGGCTTGTCCACGCCAACCTCCTTTCTATGAACTACTTACTAGCTTATTGTACTGCACAGTGCCTCCATGTTACAAATGCTAAAGTTATACTATATGAAGTTCGATATAATTACAATCTTCCCGAAAATATTTGACTCCTACCTCGGCGAGTCAATTATTAAACGCGCGCGAGAAAATAAACTGATTAAAATTACCGCGCACAATCTCCGCGATTACACGACCGACAAGCACTTGAAAGTAGACGACAAGCCGTATGGCGGGGGACCGGGAATGGTTTTGAAGGTTGAGCCGATTTATCGGGCAGTTCAATCTTTGAAATCCAAAGTCAAAAATCCAAAGTCAAAAGTCCGGGTAATTCTTTTCAGCACGCGCGGCAAAAAGCTTGATTCTAAAACCGCGAAGCGGCTTTCTAAATATGATCAATTAATTTTAATTTGCGGGCGGTATGAGGGCGTGGATGAACGGGTAGCGAAATATATTGCCGACGAGGAGATTTCCATAGGCGATTATATACTTTCCGGCGGCGAGCTGCCGGCGCTGGTTTTAGTAGAAGCGGTGTCGCGCTATATTCCCGGCGTACTCGGCAAATACGAATCGCTGGAAGATATTAAAGGATCTTTCCCGTCCTACACCCGGCCGGAAGTCTTTGAACCAAAGCGCGGGATAAAATGGAAAGTGCCGAAAACGCTTTTATCCGGAAGTCATAAAGCCATTAACGAGTGGCGCCGGGAGAGATAACTTTTGGCAAAGATGCTGGGTTGACACGGCGATTCCCTTTTGTAATAATCTACCTGTGCTCTTTGAAATCACTTCTGAAATGGGGGTGTTGGAATGTCCGATTCCAGAGAAGTCCCGGATAAAAAATTCAACATTCAGGACTGGATTGATGCCGATGCCAGGGCGAAAAAAGAGAAGCGGCATTTGGAAATTCCGTTTCGGGGTTATTTAGAGATGTTGGAAACGGATCCGCTGGTTGCCCAGAACTCTCCGGCGCGCTTGTTGGAAGTAATTTTGGAGACCGGAGAGGAACCCATTCCGAAGGCGGAACGGTTTGCCAACGCGGATAAGCGCTACAAGCTTTTCAGCACCTCGCTGTTTGGTCTGGAGCGTTCTATCCAGAACGTGGTGGAACATCTGAAGGTTGGAGCGAGTTCACTTTCCACCGGCAAGCAGATTCTGCTGCTGGTGGGACCGACGGCTTCCGGTAAGTCCACCTTCGTCAGCACTCTGAAGCGCGCTTTGGAAAACTATCGGACGCGCCCGGTCTTTATGATTAAGGGTTGTCCGATGTTTGAAGAGCCGCTCCATCTTTTGCCGAAGGGCGAAGTGCGTGACAAGATGGCCAAGGAACTGGGAGTGAAGATCGAAGGCGATCTTTGCCCGGTTTGCCGCCACAGGCTTCTGAACGAATATCGGGACAAAGAAGGCGGCGTTGTCCGCTGGTGGGACATGCCGGTGGAAACTTTCACTTTTTCCATCCAGGGATGCCGGGGTATCGGCTCTTTCGAGCCCTCCGACAAAAAAACCTCAGACGTTACTCTGCTGATCGGTCGGGAAAATATCTCGATTACGTCAGTCAAGGGCTACAACCACCCGCAGTCATACGAACTTTCTGGTGAAGCCGAGAAAGCCAACCGCGGCCTCCTTGAGTGCCGCGAGATGATCAAAGCCCAGGAAGAAATTCTTTGGGTTTTCATCAGCGCCGCTGAGGAAAAGGAAATCAAGGTACAGGGATCGACCTTCCCCCATCTTCACGTTGACTTGTCGATCATCGGACATACCAACCTCACGGAATATAAGAAATTTGCCGGTCGGCCGGAGAACGAAGCCCTGCACGATCGGATCTACACAGTTTTCTTCCCGTACCCGGTTCGAATTCAGGACGAAGTGAAGATCTATCGCAAACTGATTGAGGAGGAGAGCACTTATCTCCGCCTTAAAAAGTGCCACATTGCTCCGGGAGCGCTGGAGCTGGCGGCGCTGTTCGCGGTTCTCACCCGTTTAACCGACCCTCCAGGCGACACGGACTTGCTGACGAAGGCCAAGGCCTACAACGGCGATGTCGCGCTTACCAAATTGCGGGACAAGGACCAAAAGCCCTTAGATATCCGCCTGCTTTTAGAAGAAGCACAGAAAGACCCGGACATTGCCAAACGGGAAGGAATGTTTGGCATGAGCTCGCGCGACATTTTGGCGGCTCTGAACAACGCGCTGGTGAAAGAAGGCGAAAACGGTTGCCTCACGCCCCTGGGGTCTATTCAAGCTCTGCGAGGAGTGTTTGATCATCGAATGGGCTACAGCCCGGAAGATGTTAAAAGCTACCGCGAGTTTCTCTCCGCCGGCGAAAAAGACAGCGTGATGGTGGAGTATAGGGATTTCATCCTTGAAGCTGTCACCAAAGCGTTCTTGAGCGCCTATAGCGATCTGGCGAAGGCGCTGTTCAACCGCTACATTGAGGAAGTCCAGTTTTACCGCGACCAAAAACGCAAATATACTGGCGGTCGGCAGACCGAAATGAAACTGGATCCCAAAACCGGCAAGCCGAAAGAGCCGGACATGAAATTCATGCGGTCCATTGAAGAGCAGATCGAACTCTCGGACGACGAAGCGGAAACTTTCCGCGGCGAACTCTTGGAATATAAGTCCAGTAAGACCGGCTTTGGCTACGGCTCGTATCCGCTTTTGGATATGGCCGTTGACCGCAAGTTGATTGCCGACAGCACGGCTACTCTGGCGGCGGTTCTGAATTCGGACAAAGCAAACACCAAAGACGAAAGCCGGCGTGTCGACGACCTCTTTAAGGGTTTGCAGACAGGCGGGTTCTGCAATGTCTGCGCGCAAGAAGCAGTGGAACAAGCGCAAGAGTTTTTAAGCCAATAGCACACCATTAACCCCTCGATATACATCGAGGGGTTTTCTTAATTTACAACAACAAAGCGGAGCCATTGCCAGATTGTCACAAAACTATTAAACTGCACTTGCACTTTGAAAAGGAGGTGGCTATATGCCGATCACTATTCCCGAACCGATTGAGGAGCGCGGGAAAAAAGATGCCCGCCGCCACCGTGAAAAGCAGAAAGAAGCGCTCAAGGAGCGAATTCCAGAAATTATTGCTGAAGAGGACATTATCACCGGGAAGCGTGACCGGATTGTTAAAATCCGAATCCGTAGTCTGGACATTCCGCATTTTCGTCATGACCAATCCGAAGAGCCGACAGTCGGCGTCGGACAAGGAGGGGGCGAGCCCGGCGATATTATCGGCGAGCGGCCCAATCCGGACGGACCCTACTCTGCCGGTTCCGAACCGGGAGTCGGCTATATCGAGACCGAAGTGGACATTCAGGAAGTTATCGGGTGGATGCTGGAAGATCTCGGATTGCCGAATCTCCAAACCAAAAACATCAAAGAGTTTTTGGTTTCTTTGGGAATGGAAATTTCCGGACGATCCACCGTCGGACCAAGACCGCTCTTGGACAATCGCGCCACCGCTAAAGAAGGCATCCGGCGCTTCTGGCACTTCCTGCGCTACCTGGAAAAAGAAACCAGCCTTGCCGAACTCGTCTGTTACGACGCCCTAAAAAAGGCGCAGGGCATTCTCACGGATGCTCTGGAGGCTTTGAAGGACCCCAATTTTCAGGCGACTTCTACCGAAATTGAGCCGTTCGCGATCATTTATCACGATGATCAGCGCTACCATCGGATCGAGGAAGCGAAAACTCCCGAATCCCGCGCGGTAGTGATCGCGATGATGGACGTTTCCGGGTCTATGGATACCACGAAAAAGTATCTGGCCCGGTCGATGCTTTTCTGGCTGGTGGAATTCCTCCGCCACGTCTACCAGCGGCTGGAGATTCGTTTCATCCTCCATACCGCGGAAGCGAGAATCGTGGATGAACACGAATTTTTCCATACTGGAGAAAGCGGTGGAACACGCAGTTACGCCGCTTATCGGTTAGCGGGGAAGTTGCTTGATGACGAATACCCGGCCAGTGAATGGAACACCTACCTTTTCCACTTTTCCGACGGCGAGGATGAAGATCCGAAAGAAACTCTCCAGGAACTGCGGAAACTGTTTGAACGGAAGATTAATATGTTCGGCTACGGCGAAGTGAACACCGAACCGTTGAACGATCGCCGCTTGCTGCGCATCTTTAGCGCGGAGCTTCCGGTCGCGGCGATTCCCGATCAGAAAAACTTCATCGCGGTTGGTCAAAATAACTGCCCGTTTTTAGGGATGAGGATTGCCGAAAAGGGGCACATTTTGCCGGTCATCAGAGAGTTTCTCAAGAAAGAAAGGTGGCAACCGTATGAATAAGAAAGATCTGGAACGGCTGAAATTTCTCGAAAAAGAAATCAGAAAGATAGCGGAAGAAGAAGGACTGTCAACGACGGAAATCAATTTTGAGGTCGTGCCGACGCAGAGAGTGATTGAGGGAATGGCCTACAATTTCCCGATCAACTTTTCGCACTGGTCTCACGGTCGCGATTATGACCGAATCCGTACCATCTACGAACATACTCAGCAAGGCATTCCCTATGAGCAGGTTTGGAACTTTGATACGCCGCGCGCGTTCTTAGTGGAAACCAATCCATTTGCCCTGCAGGCGGTGGTGATTGCCCACGTTTACGGCCATGTGGACTTTTTTCTCAACAGCCGTTTCACACAGCATGGCCGGAAGTTTTCCGATATCGCGGAAGAGGCGCGTAATGCCGCCAGTCGGTTCCGAAAGTACGAAGAACGCTACGGTTCCGAAGAAGTGGAAGCGGTGATGGATGCCGGTTACTCCATCCAATGGCACCAGCATCCGGACGTTTTTTACGAGGAACCGGACGAGGAGATGTTGCGGAGCCGTTTAATTGAGCGGGCGCGGGCAAAACTGCTCGCCGGTCAGCGCCCCAGGAATCTGGCCGAGCGTCCGCTGACTCCGGATCAAATTGCTGGTTTGGAAAGATGGATTAAGACTCTGTCTACCAAGACACCGCCCGAACCGACTTTTGACCTGCTGGGCTACACCACTAAACACTCTCCGTTGCCCCTGAAGCCGTGGATGCAGGATGTTTTGTCGGTGATTCGCGATCAAGCCCGGGCGCTTTTCCCTAATACCAGGACGAAAATGCTCAATGAGGGCTGGGCGACTTACTGGCATGTCCGTATCATGCGACGCCTTTTTGAGGCGGGCCTGTTGACTCCTGAAGAACATGGCGTTTTTAACACCATGCACGCGCGAGTGACCGCCTCGTCCAAGAAGCGTTTTAACTGGTACAGAATTGGTTTGGCGCTTTACGAGGACGTAAAAGAGCGTTGGGACAAAGGACGCTTTGGGCGTGAGTACGAGCGTTGCCGCGATCAGTACCAAAAGTCCCACTGGGACACCAGTGCCGGATTGGGTAAACAGAAAATCTTTGAGGTCCGATCGCTTTACAGTGACGGGAGAGCGGTTGCCGAACTGTTCAACGATGACTTTATTCGCTCACAAAATCTCTACATCTACGGTCAGGTTAAAAACAGCAATAAGATTTTTGATATTATTACTAACAACGATGCGGAATCAGTCCGCCAAGTTCTCAAGCGAATCTTGGGGATCCATACGCCCAAGATTACCATCCAGGACGGCAATTTGAATGGTAGCAACGCCCTTTTGTTGAGGCATCACTACACTGGCCAGGAACTGGATTTGGCCTATTGCGAAAAGACCTTGGAGAACATCCAGCATCTTTGGGGGCGAACCGTTTATTTAGAAACGGTGGAAAACAAAGTTCCGATTGTCATGCAGCACGACGGACAGCGCTTTCGTAAATTTCAACCCTAGATTTTGCTCTTCAAACCCCGACTAGCTCGGGGTTTTTATTTTTTAAAGAGATTCCCAGCGTTAGCCCTGAAAGCTGTAAGATTATTCATAAAGAAAACGGCTAGGTGCTACAGTGCTCGGCTCACATTTTAGCTTGACAGCCTACGGCTATTACGCTAGTATCTTTAATAATCCGTAGACAAGAGGCAATCAATAAGCCCTCTCTAGGAAGCGCCGCTTAGCGGCCTTGTAGCTACGGACAAAAAGTCCGTATTTTATTTATAAAATGCTTACAAAATTACAAAAGAAAAAACACGTAGAAATTGGCGAGGACTTGCTGAAAAAGAGCAAGACCCTGGTGTTCGCCGATTTTACCGGCGTGGATACTGGCTCTGTCCGCAGAATTAAAGTAGAAGTCAAAAAAGCCGGCGCGACTTTCAAAGTAATCAAGAAACGCCTATTAAGGATTGCTTTCAAAAATTTGGGAATTGATTTTGACCCGATGCAATTTGCGGCCCAAGTCGGTACTTTTTTCGTTCCGGAAGATTTGAGTTCGGTAGCCGGCCCGATTCATAAGTTTGCCAAAGAAGTGCTGAAAGAAAAAAAAGAATTCAAAGTTTTAGGCGCCTATGATCTGGCGAATAAAACGCTGATTTCTCTGGACGAGTTTAACATAATCGCCAAGTTACCGGGCCGCGAAACTCTGCTTGCGATGGTTCTTGGCGCGATTACCGGACCGCTTCGCGCGTTTATGTATGTAGCGGCGGAAATAGCTAAAACACAACCGATACCAGCCACTACGACGATGAGTAATGAAACGGTCGAAAACAAATAATTACGAAAATGGAAAAATTAGAACAAATTATAAATCTTGTAGGCGAATTGAAAGTTACCGAACTTTCCGATCTGGTTAAGAAAATGGAGGAAAAGTTCGGAATTTCGGCGGCGATGCCGATGGCGGCGGGAGCGGCGGGCGCGGGAGCGGCCGAAGCCGAAGAAAAGACCGCCTGGAAAGTAATGCTGAAAGATGGCGGCCAGCAGAAGATCCAGGTCATTAAGGTTCTTCGCGAAGTGACTGGACTCGGTTTGAAAGAGGCCAAAGATTTAGTGGACGGCGCCCCAAAAATGGTAAAGGAAGGCCTGAAAAAAGATGAAGCCGAGGATCTGAAGAAGAAACTCGAAACTGCCGGTGCGACTATTGAATTACAATAGTTTGCCAGCCAAACAAAAAAGCGGTGTTGACAGGGCACTGCTTTTTTGTTACCATCTCTATTAGATTTTAAGGAGAAACACATGGGGCTGTTCACAAAAGAACAGGAACAGGAGGAGAATATAGTAATCCCTCGCTGCGGTTACGTGACAGCGGTGCCGTCGACAGGAGATGTTCCTGAGGCGAAGCGGTACAAGAAGGGGAGATGGTGCCGCAACTGCCGGAAGCAGTTGAGTGTCTACAACTCCGGCAGGCAGTGTTTCTCCTGCAAGCGCGGCTAGAGTCGCAGCGACGAACCTACTTGCCCTCGCGAAAGCGGGGGCTTATTATTTCAGATGTCAGCATGGGCGCGCCTTTAGCTCAATGGCAGAGCGTTCCGTTCACATCGGAAAGGTCGCTGGTTCGATCCCAGCAAGGCGCACAAAATAAAAATTCCGACGCTTGTCGGAATTTATTTTTTAGGTTCATGATCGACGATTGTCAGTGTCACTTTGCGTGGAACGTATTGCCAGAGGATTTCTATTTGCGCGTGGGAAAACCTTCTCCAGAGCCGACGCTCAATTTCGGTTACTGCCTTTTCTTCTTTTTGATGGTCAGCAAATTCAAAGAGAAAGTGCAGCAATTCGTGAATCAAGATTCGGATAGCACCTTCTTTATCGGCGTTATGATTGATGTAAATCCTGTCGGTCATCTGCAATCCCCAAAGCGGCAGTTTTATTCGGTCAGCCGAATATCCTATAAGCGTCCACTCTTTTACAGTACCGGGATAATAAAGATTTTTTACTCTGTGGACTTGCGCAATTTTGTTATTGAGCGCGTGAAGGAATAAATCAAAAGTTCGGTTTACCACTTCCGGTGCCGGCGGTTCTTTGCCGATCAACTCAAATATGCTTACCGCGAGCGGGTCCGGCGGGCTCACCATACGCAACCCCCTTCTAAGAACTAAATTAATTTTAGCATAACCGACAACATCAAAAGGCCACAAGCTGAGCTTTAAGTTATGCACATTTTAGCTTTGGCTTCCATTTAAAGTGGGGTATAGTGTAGTTACGGTGGTGAAAAGTGGATAAATATGGGGATAACTGCCGTATCTGGGGATATGTTTATAGGGGAATACACACATAGCTTGGATGCCAAGGGACGGGTTGCCCTACCTGTTAAGTTTCGGCAAAAACTTGGCGAAGGCGCGATCCTCACAAGGGGGCTGGATCGCAGTCTTTTCATTTACAACAAAACCGATTGGGACACGCTCGCGCAGAAACTAATGGCCTTGCCACTTTCGCAATCCAAGGCGCGCGCCTTTTCCCGGCTTATGCTGGCCGGCGCTGTTGAAGTGGAATTTGACGGGCAGGGGAGAATTCTTGTACCAGAATATTTGCGCCAATACGCCGGATTAAAAAAGCAGGCAGTATTTGCCGGAGTTTATAACCGAATCGAAATCTGGGACGAAGCCTCCTGGAAGACCTACAAATCCCAAACCGAAGCCTCCTCCGATGACATTGCCGAAAAGTTGGGGGAGCTGGGCATCTAAAGCGATGCCACATAGGCCCGTTCTTTTAAAAGAGGTTATCGAAGCATTGGATCCGAAACCGGGAGAATTTTTCATTGATGGTACGGCCGGCGCCTACGGACACGCTAAGGCCATTGAAGAAAAAATTGCCGCGAAAGGAAGGCTGCTGGCGATCGACTGGGAAAACACTGGCGAAAATTATGCCGATTTGGCGGAAATTTTGAGAAATAAAAATTTAGGAAAAGCCGACGGGTTGTTGTTGGATTTGGGATTTTCTTCCGAGCAGTTAAGCAACGGCCGGGGATTCAGTTTCCAAAAAGACGAACCGCTGTTGATGACCTATGATTCCAAACAAAAACCAGTGAAAGAAATTCTACGCAATCTAAGCGAAGAATGGCTGGCGGATACCATCAAAAACTATGGAGAGGAACGATACGCCAAACAAATTGCCGCCGCGATTAAGGAAAAGATCCGAAAGAGCGGTCCCATAGAAACTACTGGACAACTGGCGGAAATAGTCAAAAGCGCTACCCCAAAAAGTTATGAGCATGGGCGCATCCATCCGGCGACCAGAACTTTTCAAGCCTTGCGGATTTACGCGAATCACGAGCTGGAAAATCTAGAAAAAGCTTTACAGGATTTGCCGAAGATTCTAAAGACGGGTGGTCGCGTGGCAATCGTCTCCTTTCATTCACTTGAAGATCGGATCGTAAAAAACTATTTTCGGGATTACGCCAAAGCCGGCGTTATGAAGGTGTTAACTAAAAAACCGATAACCGCATCTGCTGAAGAAGTCGCGACCAACCCGAGGTCACGTTCGGCGAAATTACGGGTGGCACAATTATTATGACCATTATTGAGCCCAAAAAAAATAAATTTAAAGTCAGCTTTCTTTGGTTAATGATAACCAGCCTAGTTTTGATTGAGGCAGTTTTCAGCATTTTCGCTTATAGCCAGAACGTCCGCTTGTCTCATGAGCTGAAAGATGCGGGTAAGAATATAGAAAATTTGCAGATTTCGGTCAGCGAGTTCAAGAAACAGCTTTACGCGAAGCTGGAGCTGCAAAATGTCGATCAACTGGCGGGAAAGTTAGGATTAGTTCGCGAAAAAAAGCCGGAGTATTTATCAGCTAGATGAAAAATTGGCGCCTATGGATAATTACCGCGATCATTTTCGGTAGCTATTCCGCCCTTGTTTTTAATATCTATACTTTGCAGGTCAAAAAGAGCGGTTATTATTCCGCTCGCGCCGCCTCCCAGAATCAACTTAGCAGTACTAACGTTGAAAAGAGAGGAGGCATTTATTTTACGGACAAAAACGGCAATAAAATACCAGCCGCCATTAACCGCGAATATCCGGTTATTTACGCTGTACCCAAGGAAATCTCCGACGTTGACGAAGCGACAGAATTACTAGCGCTGGTTTTAAAAACGGACAGCGCCAAACTGAAAAATTTACTCAAAAACCCCAAAGATCTTTACAAATTGCTGTTGGCCAAAGCCAGCAGTGAGCAAGTCGCTAAAATAAAATCTCTCGGCATCAAGGGTGTCTATGTTGACTCGGCCTATTTCCGTTTTTATCCATTTGGTCCGTTAGCCGCCCACGTGCTGGGCTTTGTCGGTCCCAATGAAACTAATGGAGCGCAAGAGGGGCGATACGGCCTGGAGTCGTATTACGAAAATTTATTGCAAAAGAAAGATTTGGTTTTAACCGTCGATATTAATATTCAGTCGCAGGCGGAAAAGATTTTGAAAGGACTGATTGACCAATATGCCGCTGTCAGCGGCACGGTCATTGTTCAGGATCCCAAAACTGGCAAGATTCTGGCCATGGGGAGTTATCCCAATTTCGATCCCAACGACTACTCCAAATCATCACTGAAAAACTTCATCAATCCCGCGATTCAGACCGTGTACGAACCAGGTTCCGTCTTTAAAGTGTTAACGATGTCTGCGGGCATCGACAGCGGGAAAATTACCCCCGACACCACATTTTACGACTCTGGCAGTCTGGTATTGAATGGGAAAACGATCAAAAACTGGGACAAAAAAGCGCACGGCACAGTGACGATGACCGAAGTAATCGAGCAATCCATCAATATCGGCGCCGCGTTCGCGGAAAAGAAAACCGGACATGATATCTTTTATAACTACCTTTTGAAATTTGGACTTGATAAGCCAACTGGCATTGGGATGCCTGGCGAGATAGTTGGCAAATTAGCGAACCTCAAGGCCGCTTTTCGGGAAATAAATTTTGCTAACGCATCTTTTGGCCAAGGTGTTTCCGTGACGCCCATCGAGCTGATCGGTGCCATTTCTGCTATTGCTAACGGCGGCACGTTGATGAAGCCCTACCTGACCAGTAGCACTCAACCGCAATCGGTGCGGAGCGTTCTTTCTCCGAATACCGCGCAAAAGGTTGCGGGAATGATGGTTTCGGCGGTGCGGAAAGCGGGCATCGCTCAGATCCCTGGGTATGAAATCGCGGGAAAAACCGGAACCGCCCAAGTACCCGATTTTAAAAAGGGCGGCTATGAAGACGAATATATCCACAGCTATGCCGGGTTCGCGCCGGCCTCTGCTCCAAAATTTACCATCTTGATGAAGATTGATAAACCCAAAGGAGCGCCGTTGGCTGGCATGACGGTGGTGCCGGCGTTTCGCGAGCTAGCGCAGTTTATATTAAACTACTATAATATTCCGGCGGATAATTTAGCGACCAGTCACTAGTAGTCAGCAAAGACTATGAAAAAACAGCTAAAAAATATTTTAAAATGGAAACTTCGATTTCTGGCGCGATGGGCAATATGGAAATACCAGCCGGGCATTGTTGGTATTACCGGCACGGTTGGCAAAACTTCCACTAAAGAAGCGGTAATCACTGTTTTACGATCTATCCGGAAAACCCGTCCATCTGCCGGCAATTTTAATAATGAATTTGGTTTGCCGCTCGCGATTTTAGGTGATTGGGAGAAAGTCAGCGGAGCCATTTTTTGGTTTAAAGTTATCTTCGTATCTTTTTTCAGGCTTATCTTCGGCCGGTCCTATCCGGAGCTTTTAGTTCTGGAATACGCCGCTGACCGGCCGGGCGATCTAAAGTATCTGCTGGAGCTGGTAAGGCCTCAGATCGGGGTGGTTACCGCAATCGGAGACATACCGCCGCACGTGGAATTTTATAGCGGATCTGACGCAGTGGCGCGAGAAAAGTCTCGGCTAGTGGAAGCCCTGCCGGCAGTGGGATTCGCTATATTAAACTATGACGACCAGGCGGTATACGAAATGCGCGAACACACCCGCGCCCATGTAATTACTTACGGGTTTAGCGAGGGGTCGGAGGTTAGAATTACCAATTTTGAAAATCGAACCGAAGACGGCAAACCGGCTGGGATTTCTTTCAAACTGGAATATGGCGGCAATTTCGTGCCGGTTCGTTTGGACGGCGCATTTGGCAGGGCGCAGGCATACGCAGCTGCCGCGGCCGCGGCAGTTGGCCTAGCTTTTGGTATGAATTTAGTAAAGATTTCCGAAGCGTTGAATTACTACCGCGTATCACCAGGCCGCGGCCGGTTAGTGCCGGGCGTGAAAGAAAGCTGGATCATTGACGATAGTTATAACGCCTCGCCGCCTTCCACGCACGCGGCGTTGGAAACGTTGAAAGATCTAAAAACCAAAAGAAAGATCGCCGTGCTTGGTGATATGTTAGAAATTGGGAAATATACAATCGAGGCGCATGAGAATATAGGCAGGTTTGCCGCCAAGGCAGTGGATATTTTGGTAACTGTTGGTCCTCGCGCCCGCTTCATTGCCGATGCCGCTAGCAAAGCCGGCCTTGCCAAGAAAAACATTTGCAGTTTTGACGTAGTGGAAGATTCGCTTCAGACAGTGCAGGACTTGATCAAGAAAGGGGATTTGATTTTAGTAAAGGCTTCACACGCGATGGAGTTAGAAAAAGTAGTTGAAGAAATTCGACAGATATAGCTCACCTTTCTTCTCGCCCTTTATTTTAATTGTCCGTCTTGATTTTGGTAGGTGGAAGTTGTATAGTGAGGAACGGAAATAGAAAGGAGCGTGATTATGGGAAAGGCCGTTTGGTTTTGTCCCCCATGCCAGGAATGGGGACTTATACATTACACTGGCAAAGCCAAGGACTCCATTCTGAAAGCGGTAGCTGTGTCTGTTCACAAAAGAAAGAAAGAGTGCAACTTATTTCTTTTTGACGGACTCCGGCACATCAAAGACGTGGTGATTATTTGTAAAGATTACATCGACAATCTGCTGGATATCTTTGGTAGTTCTAAACGTGCCAGAAAAACCGTTACCATCCGGATCGTTAACGGAAGAATCTATAATGCAGTATGCCACACCGCCTCAAAGTAGGCGGTTTTTATTTTTGTGCTCTCAATGGGAGTCGCCCGCGACTCTTGTCTGCCCGTCGGCAGACTCGGTCTGGGCACCGCCTCACGATTTTTCTTGCTGGAAAAATCGCTCCGGCGTTCGACTCCTGAATATGCAAAAGAAAATACCCCGACAAGCGGGGCATTTTCTTTTGATGCTCTCAATGGGAGTCGAACCCATCTTTCCGCCGTGAGAGGGCAGCGTCCTAGCCGATAGACGATAAGAGCAATAACCATATCCTATCAAACGTTTCGATTTGACACAAGGGCAATTATTTGATATTATAGCGGTATCCTTTATGACCATATTTACGAACAAACCAACGGAAATTGCCAAAGTTTTGAACGCCGGCGGAGTAGTTATTTTCCCGACCGAGACCCTTTATGGGCTGGGTTGTGATGCCACTAATCCACAGGCGCTCCTAAAGCTTTATGCTATCAAGCAACGTGAATTAGGGAAAGTTTTCCCCATTCTTATCCGGGATTTTAAGATGCTGGCCGAGTACGCTGATTTTCGCGCGGAACAGAAAAAAATAATTCAGAAAGCAAAGCAGCCAACTAATTTTATTTTGAAAGCCAAGAACCTGTCACCGCTCGCAACATTGAAACATACGGCGGCTTTCAGAATTTCCAAAAACTCTTTTGTTAAAAAACTATTTCAAGCTTTTGATAAACCGTTGGTGGCGACCAGCGCTAACATCAGTAAGCAGGATCCGATTACCGATCCGCGCAATTACCAGCAATCTTTTGGCCGGAATTCCGAACTGATTGACGCAGTAGTGTTTACCGCGATCAATAAGAAGAAAAAGGGCTCGCGGATTATTGATTTAACCAAGAAACCGTTTAAAATAGTGCGTAAGTAATGAAATTTAAAGTCTTACGGAAAGCCAAACACAGTAAGGCTCGGCTTGGTGTAATTGAAACAAAGCACGGCGTGATCCATACGCCGGCTTTTATTCCGGTAGGGACGCAAGCCACAGTGAAGGGTTTGACCGTGGAACAGTTGAAAGAAATCGGTGCGGAATCTGTACTTTGTAATACTTACCACCTGTATTTACGGCCGGGTGACGAAGCGATTAAAAAATTAGGGGGTTTGCACAAATTTATGAATTGGGATCGGCCGATCTGGACGGACAGCGGCGGGTTCCAAGTGTTCAGCCTTGGCGCGGCGATGGAACACGGAGTGGGCAAGATTGCCAGCATGTTCCCCGGAGAGAAAAGCGGAGTGTTAGCGCGAGAGGGAGAGTTGGAGCATATTATTTCCAAAAAAGAAAAATTTACCCGCGTTACTGAAGATGGAGTAGAATTTCGATCGCACATGGATGGATCGAGGCACTTTCTGACGCCGGAGAAATCCATCAAGATTCAGGAAAATCTTGGCGCCGATCTGATCTTTGCCTTTGATGAGTGCACTTCGCCGCTCCATGATTACCAGTACACGAAAAAATCTTTGATTCGAACCCATCGCTGGGCAAAGCGTTCGCTGGCTGCTTTTCGAGGGGAAAATCAGGCTTTGTATGGAATCATTCAAGGCGGCGCCTTCAAAGATCTACGGGAAGAGGCAGCCAAATTTATTAGCCGGATGCATTTTGACGGCATTGGTATTGGCGGAGCGCTTGGTAATACCAAAAAAGAAATGTATAAAATTTTAGGCTGGGTAACACCGCTTTTGCCGGAAAAGAAACCGCGCCATCTTTTAGGAATTGGCGCGCTAGAAGACATAATCAAAGCCGTGAAATTAGGTGTAGATACTTTTGATTGCGTAGCACCGACACGTATTGCTCGCAATGGCTCGGCGTTATTGTTAGATGGGGAAAGTTTAAATATAAAATCTGGCCGTTACTGGAAAGATAAAAATCCGCTAGATAAGACTTGCGGCTGCTACACCTGCCAAAATTACACGCGGGCTTATCTTAACCATCTTTTCAAGGCGCATGAAATGCTTGGTCCGATTTTGACAACAATTCATAATCTCTATTTTATGGAACGTTTAATGAAACGAGTACGGGAATCTATAAAATAAATAAAACCCGACTTTATCGGGTCTTATTAACGTTCGGCTGGTTTTGGGCCGCTGCTGACTTGACCAGACCGAAGACAGCGCCACTGCACTTTTTGCAAGACTGAGGCGATCGCTGATCGGCCGTTTCCTGAACGGATTCACAAGCATCGCACCGCCACAGCCACAGGTACAGCACGCCATTTTCGCTCATCGCACCTCCAAAATTGCTGTCCAAATCTTAGCATATAATATAGTTATTTGTCAAGTGCGTTGGGTAATGTGCAGGCACATATGGCGGTTTTCCCTAGAATGGGGAAATGGCTATACATATGGCAAAAACAATTAAGGAAGAACGGTTAAGATGGGTACTTCCCATCATCAATAAAGAGGTA
>JAHFLQ010000005.1 GCA_023244815.1 bacterium | reverse complement strand
CGCTGAAGGTTGAATACAAACGGCCGGCTAAACTTTTCGGATTCATTCCGGTGGCTTACTACCACGCTTTTACAGTGGACGGTAAGGGCAATATCGCGCAGGGCCATCCCTGGTGGCTGATCTTCGCGACCAACGACGCGGGAAATTTCGCGAGCACGGTGGTTTCGGACTTCAAGAAACAGCAGGACCAGCTCCACTGGGTGAAGGCGCCGACCGCGCTCCAGAGGGTTGCCCAGCAATTCAACACGCTTACCAACATTTTGAAAGCGCGCCACGATGCGAGCCAGCAGGCGATCAGCAATCTTAAATAGGATTTGACATTTGCCAGCGGCAGGAGTACGCTTGCTGTATTGTAAGTGTTCGTGTGGCTTTATTAATAAAAGCGGCCACTGGAGTGTCGAGTTAGTGCTTACAACGATAAGGTTAGGTTAAAAAATATTAATGGCTAAAAAATTGTATGTTGGCAATTTGGCTTGGACCACGACTGATGAGTCTTTAAAACAGACTTTTGAGGCCACTGGCAAAGTCAATTCCGCCACCGTCATTACGGATAAAATGTCCGGCCGTTCCCGTGGTTTCGGATTCGTCGAGATGGAAAATGATGAGGAAGCGACCAAGGCTATTGAAATGTTCAATGGCAAAGACGTGGACGGACGGAAAATTACCGTCAATGAAGCTCGGCCGATGGAGCCTCGCTCAGACAGAGGGGGTGATCGCGGAGGTCGAGGTGGAAACTGGTAAGCGTTTACCGCAAAAACACCCTGAAAGGGGTGTTTTTGTTTTTCATAGGTATATTGGTCTCTCGGCCGGCTTGCTCCGTGTCACCAGAATAACTTTTTTCCAACGAAAAAGTTTTCTTCACCCTCGGCGCGCTATCGCTTGTTGGCAGAAGATTATAACAAGCGAACCAAGCTAGCGCGCCTGCGGGATGTGCCACAGACCAACCCAGCCTACGACCAAACTATTGATAAAACGCTTTCGTCGGCGAAAGCACTACCCGTAGGGTAGTGTATGTTTTTGCGGCTTGTGTTGAAGGGGTTGGATGGGATAGAATATTTTCAGTTTTTTAGAAGAGGTTTTTATGCGGCGAGTGATTTTGGAAAGTCCGTATGCCGGAGATGTGGAAGAAAATGTGAAATATGCCCGCGCTTGTTTGCGCGACTGCCTGCTCCGCGGTGAGGCGCCGATCGCGAGCCATCTGCTCTACACCCAGCCGGGAGTTTTGAAAGACGAGATTTCAGCGGAACGCCAACATGGCATTGATGCCGGTTTGGTTTGGGGATCAGTAGCCGAAGCGACAGTGGTTTACGTTGACCGCGGTATCTCCAGAGGCATGCAGTATGGCATCGCCAACGCCGAAAAAGCTGGACGGCCAGTGGAATACCGCTGGATTTATCCGGTGAAGTGTGAAAAATGCGGCGAGGAATTTGACGCCGCAGCCACGCGAATCGCCAAAATGCTTGGTGCCAACAGGTCCATTTGCAAGAAATGCAGTGGGCTTCGCGAAGACAGTGACGTTCCACCATCCCAACATCCGTTATTCCCAGATCCGCTATAGAATGTAAAGTACCAGCCCACGAAACGTCGTGGGCTTTTTGTCGCTTTACTTCAAGTCCTGTAGAATTAAGGCATGAACAACATTCTGGCCCTAATCTTCCAGCTGGCCGTGTTGATTTTCTCCGTGATTATTCACGAAGTTTCACACGGCCTAGCGGCGCTGAAGCTAGGTGATACGACCGCTAGAGACGCCGGGCGGCTTACTCTTAATCCTTTGAAACACCTGGATCTTTTTGGGTCGATTCTTCTGCCGATATCTTTATTTTTGCTTTCCGGCGGTGCGTTTGTCTTGGGATGGGCAAAACCAGTGCCGTATAATCCATATAATTTAAAAAACCCGAGGAGGGGGGCGGGAATTGTTGGCGCGGCCGGGCCTTTGAGTAATTTAATTGTAGCCGCAATTTTTGGTTTAATCTTGCAACTTGGCTTGCCAGCATTTTCCGGGTCTTTAGCGGGTTTTAGCGAAACACTGAGTTACATTGTTTTTATTAACATATTGCTCGCGGTTTTTAACCTGGTCCCGCTGCCTCCGCTGGACGGCTCAAATATGCTTTTCGCTGTTTTACCGAGAAGCTTGTATCCACTCCAGCAATTCTTAACTCGTTACGGATTTTGGCTCCTCCTTCTATTTATATTTTTTGGCTTTCAATTTTTAGTCCCGATTGTCGGGGTTATTTACAAACTGCTTGTTGGCCCTGCTGCGCTGTTCTAAAACGAGTTGACTTGAGTCGGGTTTTTTTGCTACAGTTTTCTCTACATATTGTATGCCTACGATCCGACAGTTGGTCCGCAAAGGACGGAAGAAAATGAACTATAAATCCAAAGCGCCGGCAATGACGCGGTATTTTAACTTTTTAAAAAACCGGCCGATGGAAGTGCCGGCTCCGTTCAAGCGGGGAGTATGCATTAAGGTTTTTACCACTACGCCGAAAAAGCCAAACTCCGCTTTGCGAAAAGTCGCTCGCGTGCGGCTGACGAATGGAATGGAAATCACCGCCTATATTCCGGGCGAAGGCCATAATTTACAAGAGCACTCTATCGTAATTGTCCGCGGCGGCCGCGTAAAAGATCTGCCGGGTGTGCGCTACCACATTGTCCGTGGTACTTTGGATGCTACGGGAGTAGAGGCGCGTAAGCAGCAGCGGTCCAAGTATGGAGCCAAGAGGCCCAAAACGGGGCAATAAAAAATAGAAAATCAGATGCGCAAAAAACAAAATTATAAAAGAGAACGGAAGCCGGACTTGAAACACGGCAGCGTTATTGTTGGCCGATTCATTAACTATCTTATGCAGGATGGTAAAAAATGGGCGGCGGAAAAAATAATGTATGATGCTTTCGAGAAAATCCAAAAGGACACGAAAGAAGATCCTATGAAAGTTTTTGAAAAAGCAATGGAGAATGCCGCTCCGGCGGTAGAAACCGCTACCCGGCGCGTTGGTGGCGCTAACTATCAGGTACCGATAGAAGTTCGTCCGGACCGAAAATTCGTTTTAGCAGTTCGCTGGATTATTTCCGTTGCCCGGGCCAAAAAAGGAAAACCAATGGCTGCCAAACTAGCCGAGGAAATTATACTAGCTTCCAAAAATGAAGGTGCCGCGATTAAAAAGAAGCAGGACATGCACCGCATGGCCGAAGCCAACCGTGCTTTTGCCCACTTCAGCTGGTAAGGGGCTTTGTCTGAAATTCGGAGGTGATAACCGAACGAATTTCAGTAACAAAACCCTTACCCCGTTAGATATCGGTAAATCTATGAACAGTCTATCAAATAAGAAATCAAAAAATAATAGTCGAATGGATGAAAGCCTTCTAGCTTTTCCCGCATCTAACGGGGTGCTCAATTTTATAGCTCCTCGCTACGCTTGGAGATAAAATTGGCATGCCCAGACTATACCCTTTAGATAGAATCCGTGATTTTGGAATTATCGCTCACATCGACGCGGGCAAGACGACCGTGTCCGAGCGCGTACTTTTTTATACTGGTGTTTCCCACAAAATCGGCGAAGTACACACTGGCGATACAGTGATGGACTGGATGGAACAGGAGCGCGAGCGCGGCATCACTATCACCGCCGCCGCCACGACCGCTTTCTGGGTCCCGACCTACGCCCACGGCGATAAAAGCAAAGAGGTTCGCTTCAATCTGATCGACACCCCCGGCCACATTGATTTTACCGTGGAAGTAAAGCGCTCGCTCCGCGTGCTGGATGGCGCGGTGGTGGTGTTTGACGGCGTTTCTGGCGTGGAGCCGCAATCGGAAACCAACTGGCGTTATGCCGACGACTATGGCGTACCGCGCATCTGCTTCATTAATAAAATGGATCGGATGGGCGCGGATTTTGTTGCCGACGTGAAGTCCATTCATGAGCGCTTGAATCCGCACGCGATGCCGGTGCAAATTCCGATGGGTGCGGAATCTGCCTTTGAGGGTGTTATCGATCTGATGCGGATGAAAGCCTACCACTTTGAAGGCGAAAAGGGAGAAAAAATAGTTGAACTGGACATTCCAGAAAAGTGGCAAGCCGAGGCAAAAAAATACCGCCACGCTTTAGTGGAGAAAATTGTTGAACAGGACGACAAAGCTATGAGCGAGTATTTGGAAGGCAAAGAGCCGAGCCTGGAAGTATTAAAAACTCTCCTTCGCGCCGCTTGCCTAAAATTAAAAATTATCCCGATCTTTTGCGGTTCTGCTTTAAAAAATAAGGGCGTTCAGCTGATACTCGACGGCGTGGTGGACTATCTGCCCTCTCCGGTGGATATGGATGGTATCCGCCCGGCTAAAGGCACCGATTCTAGGGGCGCGGATATTGTTAGAAAAGCTAGCGATGCCGAACCGTTCGCGGCGCTGGCTTTCAAGATTGCTACCGACCCATTCGTCGGTTCCCTGACCTTCTTCCGTGTTTATTCCGGCACCCTCAAGAAAGGAAGCTACGTTTTAAATTCCAGTAAAAATAAACAAGAGCGCATCAGCCGCATCGTGAAAATGCATGCCAATCAGCGCGAAGAAATAGATGAGATTTACGCCGGCGAAATCGGCGCGCTGGTCGGCCTAAAGGATACCACCACTGGCGATACGCTCTGCGATTCTGAAAAAACGATCGTCCTAGAAAAGATCACCTTCCCAGAGCCGGTCATTGGCATACGCATCGATCCGAAAACTAAAGCTGACCAGGAAAAAATGAGTCTGGCTTTGCGGCGTTTGGCCGACGAAGACCCAACTTTTCGCGTCGCGGGAGACCCGGAAACAGGAGAGACGATCATCTCCGGTATGGGCGAATTACACCTGGAAATTATCGTAGATCGGATGAAGCGCGAGTTTGGTGTGGAGTCCAATGTCGGCCGTCCCCAGGTTGCCTATAAAGAAACCGTGCAGGCCGAAGCGGAAGCCGAAGGTAAGTATATCCGCCAGTCCGGCGGTAAGGGTCAGTACGGCCATGTTTGGCTGAAGGTGGAGCCGCTGGAACGCGGCAAAGGTTTTGAATTTATTGACGAAATTAAAGGCGGCGCGGTGCCAAAGGAATTCATCGCGCCAACGGAAAAAGGCGTAAAAGAGGCGATGACCAAGGGCGTGGTTGCCGGTTTCCCAATGATCGACGTGCAAGTAACGCTTTTTGACGGCTCTTTCCACGAAGTAGACTCTTCGGAGGCCGCTTTCAAAATCGCCGGGTCCATGGCTTTTAAAGAAGCGGCCAACAAGGCCAGGCCAGTGCTTCTTGAGCCGGTGATGAAATTGCAAGTGCTAGCGCCAGCTGAATATTTAGGCGACGTTACTGGCGATTTAAGTTCTAAGCGTGGCCGCATAGAAGAGATGAGCGACCGCCTTGGCGGCATTAAAGTGGTTGATGCGAAGGTGCCGCTTTCCGAAATGTTCGGTTACGCGACAAAACTGCGCTCCATGAGCCAGGGCCGCGGTAACTTCACGATGGAATTTGACCATTACGAACCGGTTCCGCAGAACGTCGCCCAACTTATCAAGGAGGGTAAAAAGTAACTTCGGTACCAAGGCTTAACCGCCAGTTCTGGTGTTCTACTAGGTTATCCGACGACCGTCAGATAACCTAGTTAGTCAGACTACCTGTTTGATAGTGCCGGCCTTTCCGACGGTAAAAATCTCAATATAATTTAGCAATTGCAGTTTTTTGAGGTCTTCCATAAAATCTTTCGGCATTATTACCTTGCCGAGCCAAACACTTTTCTGCAACATTGAGAGCCCAATATTTTTAAGAGTGGATCTAAGCCAATTTCTCCTATTTCTCAATTTTTCTGGTATATCAAAACTAAAAATTATAATCTCTTTAGATGGTTTAGTTTTATAACTTTGATCAGGCAATCTATTGGCCAATTCAGATTTTAATTTATCTTTCTTTAACCTACCCCTGGCCGTTATTAACCAGCGGCCAGGCTTACTTTTTTCAATCAGCCCATCTTCTTGGAGTCTTGAAATTAGATCATATATCCTCTGTCTTTCCTGTTTTTCTTTTACATCTTTTCGGATACCCTCTGACATACTGTTATAAATACGCGGCCGAAATCTTAATAAGGGCAAGTACTTACTTTTCGAGCTGGACAGAAATGCTTCCATAAACCCAGCCGTATTACAGGTGAGCGTTTCAATAATGTCCAAAGCTTTTAACAATCGTTCGCCGCGCATAAATTGAAATTTATTATAACTAGGTTAACTGACGATCGCAAGATAACCTAGTTCTGGGACCTACGCGTTGTTGCCAAAGCAGAGGATTTTTATTAATCTTAAGTCAGTTCTTATAGATTGGAGGGGTCATGCCTCATGTTTCGGTAGCGATCGCGAAGCGCGAAACAGCGCATCTCCGCACGTGTCTTCAGGATGCCGCGGAAGCGTTCGTACAAGGCGGCGGCAAGCGCTGTACGCGCCTCCAAGTGGAGTGTATCGTAAAGACCCTGCCGGTCGTGCTCGACATGATGTTCGCAATCGACGTCATGGTGCATCAAGATGCATTACATGCCGAGGATGTGAAGATCACTGATCAGTGGAATAAGGAATTGGACCTATTTCTTCGCGCGGCGTTTTCGATGCTGTATGTCATTAATAGTCACGGCATCATGTCTTCAGAAAAGTTGGCTCCAATGCGTCAGAGGATATTGGCCTCCCGCCGTTCTTTGCGGGAGTGGAAATCCTGGAAGCCGCCCAAGAATCATCCGCCGGTAAAATCCCGTTAGGTGCTCTGAACCGTTGGACAAATCCGGCGGTTTTTATTCTTGTAAGTCCAGCTTCTTTGACAGGAGGGTTTATATGCTGCACTTCCGAACGAAAACCACTGACGTAAGGCCGTGGTTTTTATTCACAGTCGCAGCACTTGACACTTTTAGTTGGTTTTGAGTATACTCTCTAGTATTGTCGGTCGAAGACAAATTATTAAATAATTAAATTTCTAGATAAATATGGCAGAAAAGGAAAAGTATCAGAGGACCAAACCTCACGTAAACGTCGGTACCATCGGTCACGTTGACCATGGAAAAACCACTTTGAGCGCGGCTATTACGCACGTCGCTGCTTTGCTTGGACGCGGTAAAGAAAAGTCTTATGCGGACATTGCCAAAGGCGGTGTAGTTCGCGATGACAGCAAGATTGTTACGATTGCTGTTTCCCACCTGGAATACGAATCCGAAAAGCGCCACTACGCGCACATCGACTGCCCAGGCCACGCCGATTACATTAAAAACATGATTACCGGTGCCGCTCAGATGGACGGAGCCATTCTTGTAGTTTCCGCTGTTGACGGCCCGATGCCCCAGACCCGTGAACACATTCTCTTGGCCCGCCAGGTCGGCGTGCCTTCTATTGTAGTGTTCTTGAACAAGGTTGATCTGGTAGATGATAAGGAGCTGGTTGACTTAGTGGAAACCGAGGTCCGCGAGCTATTGAAGAAATACGAATACCCAGGCGATACTACCCCGGTAATCCGCGGTTCCGCTCTGGCCGCTATGAATGTTAAAGCCGCCACCGACGAAGCCGCTAAACCGATTGTCGACCTAATGAAAGCCCTGGATGAATTTATTCCTGAGCCGGTCCGCGACATTGCTAAGCCGTTTTTGATGGCCATCGAAGATATTTTCTCGATTGAAGGCCGCGGTACTGTGGTCACCGGCAAAATTGAGCGTGGTGTCTGCAAGCTCAACGAAGAAGTAGAAATTATTGGTTTGAAGCCAAACCAGAAGTCTGTCATCACCGGTATTGAGATGTTCAACAAGCTGATGGACGAGGGACGCGCTGGCGACAACGTTGGGCTTCTAATGCGTGGTTTGAAAAAAGAGGATGTGGAGCGCGGTCAGGTGGTAGCCAAGCCAAGCTCCGTAGTCCCGCACACCGAATTTGATTCCGAAGTATACATCTTAAGCAAGGAAGAAGGCGGCCGCCACACCCCATTTTTCAAGGGCTACAAGCCGCAGTTCTACATTCGCACTACTGATGTTACCGGCGAGGTTACTTTACCGGCAGGCATGGAAATGGTGATGCCAGGCGATACTGTTAAATTCACTGTTAAGCTCATTGCTCCGGTTGCCTTGGAAGAGAAGCAGCGGTTTGCTATCCGCGAGGGTGGCAAGACCGTCGGCGCCGGCGTAGTGACTAAGATCATCAAATAAGTTTTTAGCCCCTGTGGCTAACCTATGGCTAAACCAAAGGAAGAACAAGAAAAATTAAGGTTGCGCATTAAGGCTTACGACAGCAAGCTGATCGATAATTCAGCGAAGCAAATCGTAGATACCGCCAAGCGGCATGACGCTGAGGTGGTTGGTCCAATACCCCTGCCGACCGAAATTAAAAAGTATACGGTGAATCGCTCGACTTTTGTTCACAAGAACTCTCGTGAACAGTTCGAGTTGCGGCTCCATAAGCGCCTGATTGACATTCTCAATCCTAATCAGGGCTTGATCGAGTCACTTTCACATTTGAACCTTCCTTCTGGTGTGGACATAGAGATTAAAATGGTATAGAATCGTTATCACTATGTCAGCAACAAAAACAGCGGCTGAATAGCCGCTGTTTTTGTTGAAACCATACATAACTATGGAAAAATTGGTTGGGAAAAAACTAAAAATGGATCAGCTTTGGGCTGATGATAAAGTTTACGGAGTAACTCCGGTAAAAATTGATACCGGCAATTTTGACGCTGTAAAAATAGGCGATTTGGTAAAAGTAAGCGCGGTGACCAAGGGAAAAGGCTTTCAGGGGGTAGTCAAACGGCACAGTTTTAGCGGTGGGCCGAGAACTCATGGCCAAAAAAACCGCCATCGTGGACCAGGCTCCATCGGCAATACGACGCCTCAAAGAGTTATCCCAGGCCGTCGCATGGCCGGCCATATGGGCGTGGAACGGGTAACTACCAAAAATATTAGGGTTGTGGACGTAAATACCGAAAATAAGGTTTTATTTTTAAATGGCGCGGTACCAGGCAACGCAGGAGGGAAGGTGGAGATAAAAAAATAGTAGCTATGAAAACCCAAATCTACAACCTAAAAGGCGAGGCAGTTGGGGATATAGAACTCTCCGATAAAATTTTTGCTCGAGAATGGAATGCCGATTTAGTGCATCAGGCACTGGTTTCCCAACAGGCCAATCGGCGCCTGCCCTGGGCTCATTCTAAAAACAGGGCGGAGGTGAGCGGCGGCGGCAAAAAACCCTGGAAACAAAAGCACACTGGACGCGCTCGTCACGGCTCTATTCGCTCTCCGATCTGGAGGGGCGGTGGCGTTACTCATGGTCCCGTAGTTGAACGGGACTATTCCAAAAAAATTAATAAAAAAATGCTTCGCGTGGCGATTCACTCCGTTTTGTCTAAAAAACTGGCCGACGGCCAATTAAAGATACTGGATTCTATGGAGGTGGCGGCACCAAAAACTAAACTAATGTTCAACGCGGTGAAAAATTTCTTACCGGCACTTTTAGTCGCCGCGACTAAAAATGTTAAGCTAGTTAATCGGGTTTCCCGCAACATTCCCAAAGCGAAAAGTCTTAACGGGCCTTCTCTGAATGTTGAGGATTTGCTGAAATTCAAAAATGTTCTGGTGGAAAAAAACGCGGTAGAAGAAATTAAATAATGCAACAAGCTCACTATGAATAAATTTTTAATCAAAAACCCAATAATTACTGAGAAGGCGACCCGGCAGGCCGGGATGAGAAAATATATATTTTTGGTTACTGATGGTGCCGCTAAACCAGAGATTAAAAAAGCTCTGGAAAATATTTACAAAATCAACATCACAAACATCCAGGTTGTTAACGCGCGTCCAAAGCCACGCCGCATGGGTTCTTACGTTGGTATTAAGCCGGGGTATCGTAAGGCGATCATTACCCTGAAAGAAGGCCAGAAATTAGACGTGTTGCCGCATTCTTAACACGAAACGCCGTATTTAAATTTTTAAATCTTTCATTATGAAAACATTTAAACCAACAAGCCCATCCCGCCGACAGATGACCGTAGTAGACTATGGAGCGCTTTTAGTTTCTGGAAAAGATAAGCGGCACAAACCTTTGACAATGAGGTTGCGGACCAACTCTGGCCGCAATAATCGTGGCGTTATCACCACCCGCCATCAGGGCGGCGGCAACAAAAAAATCTACCGGGTTGTCGATTTTCTGCAGAATAAACTTAATGTGCCTGGCCGAGTAGAGAGCATTGAATATGACCCGTACCGCAGCGCCTTTATTTCTTTGGTTGTCTACAAAGACGGGGAGCGGCGCTATATTTTAGCACCAAAGGACCTGAAGGTGGGCGATGAGATTATTTCTTCTGAAAAAGCTCCGTTAAAACCGGGTAATCGCATTAAGATCAAAAATGTGCCGGTCGGCTATCAGGTTCATAATGTTGAAATTCGTTCTGGCGGGGGAGGGCGGCTGGCTCGCTCTGCGGGCACTTTCGCCGAAGTCTTGGCTCATGAAGGCGGCTTAACCGATCTTCGGATGTCCTCTAAAGAAATTAGGAAGGTTTCTTCTGAGTCCTGGGCCTCTATTGGACAAGTCTCCAATATTGACTATAATCTGACGAATATCGGAAAAGCCGGCCGGTCCCGTTGGCTGGGCATTCGCCCAACAGTGCGCGGTTCGGTTATGAATCCGGTAGATCACCCATATGGCGGCGGTGAAGGCAAACAACCTCGGGGTACCCGTCGTCCGAAAACAATGTGGGGCAAGATTACTGGTGGTCGGAAAACCCGCCATAAAAAGAAGTGGTCGGGCAAATGGATAATCCAACGCCGGCCAAAGGTGAGATAAACCTAAAACCATGAGCAGATCAAGTAAAAAGGGCCCGTTTGTAGACCCAAAGCTTCTTAAAAAGGTGGCTAAATTAAAATTGGGCGATAAAACGGTCATCAAAACCTGGTCACGTGATTCGGAAATTTCTCCAGAAATGGTGGGCTTTACTTTTGGCGTTCATAACGGCAAGAACCACATTGAAGTTTTAATTAAAGAAGAGATGGTCGGCCATCGTTTGGGAGAGTTTTCGCCAACACGTAAATTTGTTAAGCATGGCGGTAAAATACAACGCGAACTCGAAACCGCTCAGCAGGTCGCCGAAGCTCAAAAGGCCCAGGCGGCGAAAGCTGCGCCGGAGGCGGGAAGAAAATAAACAGTGACCATGACGATGACAAAAAATGTACAGACCGCAAAACTTAATTATCTAAAAATCGCCCCGCGTAAGGTACGGCTGATTGCCAATACCCTAAAAGGCCTGTCCGTCCAGGAAGCAGAAGCGCAGCTGCTCTTCCGCGTCCAGCGATCTTCTAAGCCGTTGCTGAAACTTCTACGATCGGCCCTAGCCAACGCGAAAAATAACAAATTGGATGTTTCAAAAATGTTTGTCAGTTCTATTTTAGTAAATCCTGGCCCAATGCTGAAGCGGTTTATGCCGCGCGCGCAAGGACGCGCCGCCGCCATTCATAAGAAAATGAGCCACGTGGTGTTGACTCTCGAGGAAGCGCCAACGCTGAAAATAAATCGTTTCGTAATTAATCCTCCGACTAAGAAAACTAAGAAAATCAAAGAAAAGGTCCGACCAAGAACGGAAGAGGCGAGTAAGGCGGCGGCTGTTAAAAAACCAGGCTTCCTTAGGCGTATTTTCCAAAGAAAATCTATTTAATACTCAAAATCAACCTTATGGGAAATAAAATTCGACCATTTTCGCATCGCCTGGGAATTATCTTCAACTGGAATTCGCGTTGGATGCCCAAAAACCTGAAATTTAAAAATCAACTTCAGGAAGATGTTTTGATACGTAAGATTGTCGGTCAAAAGATCGGCTTGGCTGGTATTGTTAACATTGAGATCGAACGGGCAGCCGACAACTCTTTCCGAATTAATATTAAGGCGGCCAAACCGGGCTTGGTGATCGGCCGCGGCGGTAAAGGTATCGAAGAACTTTCTACCGTGATCCGCTCCGCTTTGCAAAAACTATTGAACAAACGCGGTTCCGGCCCGGTTAAGTTTGGCATTAGTGTTAACGTGGAAGAATTGAAACGTTCGGATGTAGCAGCCCAGTATGTGGCGCAATCCATTGCTTGGGATTTGGAAAAACGCCTGCCTTTCCGCCGAACAATGAAGAAGTACCTGGAGAATCTTATGCAAAGCCGAGACGTGCAGGGCGCGAAAATCAGACTTTCCGGTCGGTTAGACGGCAATGAAATCGCCCGCCGTGAGTGGTTAGCCAAAGGAAAACTTCCTCTGCAGACTTTGCGTGCCAATATTGATTATGGGGAGGCTACTGCCTTTAACTCCTATGGGACAGTGGGCGTAAAAGTTTGGATTTATAAAGGTGAAATTTTTGAAAAAGACGACGCGAGACGCCATGTTTAAACATACAACTATTTAAATACCATCATGTTAGTTCCTAAGAAAGTAAAACATCGAAAATGGATGAAGGGGCGCGCTCGTTGGAGCAAAACCGAAAGCCGGGGTACTTCATTAGCCTTCGGAAGTTTTGGATTAAAATCCGAAAGTATGGCCTGGGTAAATTCTAGACAGATCGAGGCCGCTCGCCGGACCATCAGCAACTTCATAAAACGCGAAGGAAAGGTTTGGATACGCATCTTTCCGGATAAACCGATCACTAAGCGGCCGCCGGAACTGACTATGGGCGGCGGTAAAGGCTCCGTAGACCACTACGTTTTCGCGGTAAAGCCTGGCCGGGTTTTATTTGAGATGGACGGGGTCAAACCAGAAATAGCGAAAGCGGCTTTGCGCCTGGCCGGTTTTAAGTTGCCGTGCCGGACCAGAATTATAGAAAATAAAAAATAACTATGAAGAAAAAAGAGCTGGAACAATTTAAGAATAAGACGCTTGTGGAATTAGAGAAGAATTTGGCAGAATACCGCGACAAGCTTTGGACGCTTAGGACCGACCTAGCCGCCGGCAAAGTCAAAAATGTTAAGGAAATTAATGTTTCTAAAAAAGCGATTGCTATTATTCTGACACTGATAAACCAGAATAAAAATAAATAATTACAATGACTATGACAAAAGATATTAAAAAGCGAAGACTCCAAGGAGTCGTGGTTTCGGACAAAATGCAAAAAACCGTTGTGGTTGAGATTGTTCATGAGCGGAAACATCCGAAATATTTGAAGTACTACAAGGTTACTAACCGGTTTAAGGCTCACGACGAAAATCGTGAGTACAAAGTAGGGGATAGAGTGATCATCGAAGAAACCCGCCCACTGTCCAAAGAAAAACGGTGGCGAGTTATCAGTAAGATTTAAATATTGCACCATGATCCAAGAACGCGCCATATTAAAAGTTGCCGACAATACTGGAGCCAAAACAATCCGGTGCTTTAGGGTTCTCGGCGGTTCCCGCCGGCGCTATGCGGAGCTAGGGGATATCATTATTGCCTCCGTTCAGGTAGCTGAGCCGAGAAAAGCGATTAAGAAAAAGGATATCGTAAAGGCGGTGATTGTCCGCCAACGGAAGGCCACCCGCCGCTTGGATGGTTCTTATATCCGCTTTGATGAAAATGCAGCGGTAATTATCGATGAAAAGATGGAACCAAAGGGTACGCGCATCTTCGGCCCACTTCCCCGTGAGATAAAAGAATTGGGCTATGACAGCATTGCTTCAATGGCCGAGGAAATACTCTAATAAAATGAAAATTCATAAAGGCGATACAATTAAAGTAATGGTTGGCAAGGACTCCGGCAAAACCGGAAAGGTGCTTAGGGTTGATCCGAAGGCAATGGCTCTGGTAGCGGAAGGCCTGAACCTGATTAAAAAGCATTCACGCCCCAAAAAACAGGGCGAAAAGGGCCAGTTAGTGTCTGTGCCCGCCCCTTTAAATATTTCGAAAATTATGTTAGTCTGTCCTAGCTGTAAAGAAGCGGCAAGGGTTGGTTACCGGCTGGAAAAAGACGGTTCGGTCAAAACCCGCTACTGCAAAAAATGCAACAGCGCCATTTAACTATGCTGATGACAAAAAATCTATACAAAAGCTTCGAGAAGGTGGTAGTGAATAGCGGTATTGGAAAAATTGCTCAATTGCCTAATTTTTCTGATAAGGTTTTACCGTCGATTGAAAAAGACTTTGCCAATATCACTGGCCAAAAGCCTATGCTCCGACCGGCGGTTAAATCCATTTCCGGATTTAAATTGCGGGAAGGCGTTATTGTTGGCCTGAAGGCTACCCTCCGTAAGAATCGAATGGCCCAGTTCTTGGACAAGGTAACGAAAGTAGTTTTGCCGCGCGTGCGCGATTTTCGCGGCTTAAACCAAAAAAATGTTGATTCCCACGGCAATCTTACTTTTGGCATCAAAGATTCATCCGTTTTTCCGGAGATAGCCCAAGAAGCCTCGAGAATTAGTTTTGGCCTCGAGGTTACGGTTGTACCAAAAACGATCAGAGATCGCGTGAAAGCATTGGAGCTTTATAAAGAGATTGGGGTGCCTTTCGCCAAAACAGAAGCCAGAAATAAAAATAATAAAAATGGCTAAAAAATCAGTTGTCGCGCGAGCGCTAAAAAAACCAAAATATTCTACTCGGATCGTCAGCCGATGTTTTCGCTGCGGGCGCCGACGCGGCTTTATGAGGTCATTCGGAATTTGCCGCATCTGTTTCCGCGAGTTAGCGAGCCGCGGCGAAATTCCCGGAGTGAAAAAGTCGTCTTGGTAGGCACAACAGAAATTATGTATACGGATTTACTAACTAAAGTTAAAAACGCTCAGAAAGCCAAGAAAGACGCGCTGAAAGTTCCTTACTCGAACCTAGATTTCGCAGTCGCGGAAATACTTGCTAAAAATAGTTACCTCGACACTGTGGCTAAAAAGGGCAGGATGCCTAAGCGCATCATCGAAATAAAATTAAAGTACGCTAACGGGAAAGGGGCAATTAATGGCATCAATATTTTAAGTAAGCCGTCACGGAGGCTGTATGCCGGCTATTCTGAGTTCCGAAAAATCAAACAGGGTTACGGCCTCGCGATTGTTTCCACCTCCAAAGGGTTAATGACTACATTGGCAGCTAAAAAAGCGAAGATTGGCGGGCAACTACTATTCGAAATATGGTAGCTCGATAATAAATAAAATGAGCAAACTTGCGAAAAAACCATTGATAATTCCAGACGGCGTTCAGGCGAAACTGACTGACGGCGTTTTGGAGTTTTCCGGAAAAGAGGGCAGATTGGCTGTTAAAGTTTTGCCCCATATCACGGCAGAACTGAAAGACAATCAATTATCCTTTACGCTGAGCCAGCCAACGAAACAGGGGCGGGCCAATTGGGGAACGATAGCATCGCTTGCTAAAAACGCGGTTGAGGGGGTCAGTAAGGGCTTCACGAAAGTTTTGGAGATCGAGGGTATCGGCTATAAGGCCAATATGGAAGGAGCTAATTTAGTTTTAAATGTTGGGCTAACCCATCCCGTAAAATTAACGCCGCCATCTGGAATTAAATTAACTTTAGAAAAAAATATGATTAAGGTTTCCGGCATGGACAAATTCTTGGTTGGGGAAACCGCCGCGAAAATCCGCAAAGTATCGCCGCCAGAACCGTATAAAGGAAAGGGCATCCACTATCAGGGTGAAGCAGTACGCCGTAAAGCCGGTAAAAAGGTTGCCGGAGTTGGCGCAGCTGCTTAAAAATAGATTAAGAGTAGCTTTATGAAAAAACTAAACAAAAAAAACTTAAATAGGGGATTGCGTAAGAATCGTTCTCGGGCGAGAATTTTCGGTACCGCTAAAAAGCCACGCTTGGCGGTATTTCGAAGTAATCAGTATACCTATGCGCAGTTAATTGATGACGCTAAAGGCAACACCGTGGCCGCCGCTTCCACTAGAGAGCTTGGCAAAAAGGGGAAGAAAGTCGAGCTTGCCAAAGCCCTGGGTGCGCTGATTGCGGAGAAAGCTAAAAAGGCTGGCATCAAAACTGCTGTTTTTAGCCGATCTTTTTATAAATATCACGGCAGAGTCAGGGCCGTTGCCGAAGGAGCGCGGGAAGGAGGATTAAATATTTAAAGATTATGGAAAACACAAAACCAACAGTTTCAGCCAATACTCAGCCAGACGGAAATCGTCCGACCATGCCTGCCGGCAAGCCAATGGGCCGTGGTTTCGGCGGGCGCCCGGGCGGCCATCGCCGTTTTGGCGGCAAACCGAAAGAGCAAAACCCCATGGGGTTAAAAGACAAAGTTTTAGATTTGCGGCGCGTTACCCGCGTAGTGGCCGGCGGCAAACGTTTCCGTTTCCGCGTCACAGTGATTCTTGGAGACGAGAAGGGGAGGGTTGGCGTTGGCATCGCAAAGGGGCTGGATGTGCAGTCCGCCGTTGCTAAATCCAAAAATGACGCCGTAAAAAATTTATTTAATATTACCTTAAAAGGCAGAACAATCCCGCACGAGGTAGAGGCGAAATTCAGCGCGGCTAAGGTTCGAATCAAGCCGGCCGTTGAGGGGCATGGCTTAAAGGCAGGAGGCGCTGTCCGGGTAGTGCTGTCTATGGCCGGCATCAAAGATGCTACTGCCAAATGCCTAGGCCGCACGCCGAATAAATTAACCAACGCCCTCGCGACTATTGCCGCGCTGAAGAATTTAAAAGTATAGGACTTGGTTGCAAAATTCAAGCCAAAGGCATAGAATTTTGCAAAACCAAACCTTTACCCCGTTAGATAGCGACCAAACAACCAATAACCAAAATGATAATAAATGTAATGAAAGAAAGTCGAATCAAGGGTATCCCCGTAGCCTTTTTCGCATCTAACGGGGTGCTCAATTTTGTGGCTAAATTTTCTTCGCTACAGTTGAGCTCGAAAATTTAGACAAAATTCGCATGCAACTTCACGAACTAAAACCAGCCCATCCTTTGACGGAAAAGAAAACTCGCGTTGGCCGCAGCGGCAAGCGTGGGACAACTTCTGGAAAAGGACAGAAAGGACAAAAGGCCCGCGCCGGCCGGCGTATTCGACCAGCCGAACGAGATTTTTATATGCGGCTTCCAAAACTGCGCGGTATTAAAAATCGGCCTTTTAGTCAGGCTGAAGCGGTTTTGAATGTGGGCGATTTGGAAAAGTACGCGAAAGACGGCATAATCAATGAGCGGATTCTGGGCAAAAAGGTAAAAATTCTCGGTGACGGTGAGGTAAAAATGGCGATTACCGTCGAGGGGCTGCCTGTCTCCGAATCGGCAAAGAAAAAAATAGAGGCCGCCGGCGGGCGAATAGAGAAAACAGAGATTAGCAATTAGTATGTTTGGAAAACTTTTACAAATATTCCGGGTTCCAGACCTTCGCAAAAAGGTTTTTTATGTTTTATTGGGTCTGGTTGCTTTTCGTTTGTTGGGCACCATCCCTATTCCCGGAATTGACGCCGCTCGTTTGACGCAGTTTTTAAACTCCAACCAAATTTTCGGATTTTTGAATATCTTTTCCGGCGGCGGGCTTTCCCGTTTGTCTATCGTGATGCTGGGCGTCGGCCCATACATAACCGCGACTATTATCATGCAGCTGTTGACTATGATTTTTCCTTCGTTGAAACAGGCCTACTATGAAGAGGGGGCGGCCGGCAAAGCCAAGTTTAATCGTTATTCTCGGTGGCTAACCGTACCGCTAGCGGCCCTGCAGGGCTACGGATTTTTGAATCTTTTAAAGAGCCAACAGGTCTTAGGCTCTCTTTCGGCCCTGGATTTGCTGGTAAACGTGCTGATCATCACAACCGGTAGCTTAGTTTTGATGTGGATTGGCGAGTTGATCACTGAACAGAAAATTGGCAATGGTATCTCATTGATCATCTTTGCCGGTATAGTGGATCGGATACCGATAGCGGTTCGGACCGCCATCGTCTCTTTTGATCCGGCAAATCTTCCGACCTACCTTGCCTTTATCATACTGAGCGTACTGATTATTGCCGGTGTGGTAATTATTAATGAAGGAGAACGCAAAGTGCCTATTTCTTACTCGCGGCGCATTCGTGGCAATAAGGTTTACGGCGGTGTCGCGAGTTACTTGCCAATGAAAATCAACCAGGCCGGAGTAATTCCAATTATCTTTGCTATTTCTATAATGCTCTTTCCGCAATTCTTCGGCCAGATTTTGGCGATCTTTTCGCCTGGGCTTTCAGTAAAAGTGCAGACGGTTGTGAATTCATTTTTGAGCAATCAGTTGATTTACAGCGCGCTTTATTTCTTTTTGGTTGTCCTATTTACCTATTTCTACACAGCGGTTACTTTTGACCCGAAAGAAATCGCCAAAAATCTCCAACAGAGCGGTGGATTCGTACCCGGCATTCGCCCGGGCGAATCCACCGGAGACTTTTTAGGGAAACTAACCAAACGGATTACGTTATTCGGCGCTATCTTTCTGGGATTAATTGCCGTCTTGCCAAATTTGGTTCAGATGTTGACTGGTATTCAGGCTCTAACCATCGGCGGCACGGCCTTGCTGATCGTGGTATCGGTGGCGCTAGAAACAATCAAACAGCTGGATTCGGAACTGACTTTGCGCGAATACGAGGGGCTGCAGTAGTCTAGCTTTTTCGCTGGGTACTCTGTGTGTTAGAATCTTTCTATGGCAAAAAAAGCGGTGATAATTTACGGGCCGCCGGGGGCGGGGAAGGGGACCCAGGCAAATCTTTTGGCTTGGACCAAGGGGTTTGTTCATTTTGACACGGGAAAATTTCTGGATCTCCTGGTTCACGACAAAGATAACCAGCAGGATTCAGAAATCGCCGAAGCACAGAAACAGCTGGATTCCGGTGAGCTGGTCACGCCCGCGTTTGTTTTGAAGATCACTGCCGATGAGGCTAAAAAGATCGGCGAAGCGAATTTTAATATTGCCTTCAGCGGTTCGCCTCGGACGCTCTTTGAAGCTTTCGGCGACGATAGAAATAAAGGGTTAATCGCTGTATTGGAGGAAACTTATGGAAAGGAAAATATTTACCCCGTACACTTGGTAATCGATCCCCAAAAAGCCATTCTGCGCAATAAAAACCGGAAAATTTGCTCAATCTGCTACACCGCTATTTTATATAACGAGAAGGGGCACCAACATACGACCTGCCCGCTTTGCGGCGGAGCGCTTCGCACGCGCAGTGTGGATAATCCGGCGGTGTTTGAAACAAGGATTAAAGAGTATGAGGAACGAACTGCGCCGATTCTTGAGACACTTAAAGAACGCGGCTACCGGCTTTACGAAGTGGATGCCAACCCCCTGCCATTTGACGTTTTTGCCGATTTAAAGCAAAAATTAGGGCTGTGATTATTAAGACAGCAGAAGAAATAGAAAAGATCCGCCAAGCCGGAAAAATTTTAGCCCAAGTTGCTAAAGCAGTGCTCGCGCAAGCAAAGGAGGGTACCCGTCTCAAATCGCTCGACACGCTGGCGAAAGAACTGATTCTAAAAGCCGGCGGCAAGCCAGCTTTTTTAGGTTACCAGCCCTATGGCGCGGCGAAGCCATACCCATCCTCAATCTGCACATCTATTAACGATGTGGTGGTGCATGGTGTCCCAAATGATTATAGGCTGAGATCTGGTGATCTTTTGAAACTGGATTTTGGCGTTACTTATGATGGTTGGCACGCCGATGCCGCTTGGACGACTGGAGTTGGCGAGATTTCCGAACAAACACAACAGCTCATTAAGGTTACCGAAAAGGCTTTATTTGAAGGTATTAAATACGCAAAGCCTGGGAAGCACCTCGGCGATATTGGTTGGGCCATTAGTCGGACGATAAGTGGTTATGGATTTAAAGTCGTTGATGGACTTACTGGCCATGGCGTTGGCAAGGAGCTTCACGAAGACCCAAGTGTGTTTAATGAAGGCAAGAAGGGGAGTGGCATAGCCTTGAGGCCGGGGATGGTTCTCGCTATAGAACCTATGACCAGCGCCGGCACAGCAAGGATCGTTCAGCTAAAAGACGAGAGCTATGCGGTCGAAGATGGGAGTTTGTCCGCCCATTTTGAGCACACGGTAGCAATTACCGAACAAGGTCCGGAAATTTTGACATTGATTTAGTTATCCACACGAAGGTATTTACTGCTTATAAAAGATCGCTATAATAATTACTATGGAGCAATTAATGGATCGACCAAAGCCAAAGAATAGGTTACGAGTTGTTGTTTTGTTAGCAACCGTCGTCGTACTTGTATTGCTCGGATATTATCTGCAAAAAAACGGAGTTTCTCTGGGTTTGGGTGGCAGAGTTTCTGACTATCAGGCAATTTTTCTTACCAATGGACAGGTCTATTTTGGTAAAGCTTCCGGCATAAATTCTAACTATGTGACCTTAAAGGATGTTTATTATCTGCAAGTCAGCCAGGTTTTACAGCCGGTCCAGGGTAAAAAAGAGAACCAGCCCCAACAAAGCATTAGTTTGGCCAAATTAGGGGTAACCGAGTTGCACAAACCGAAGGATGAAATGATGATCAACCGCGACCAGATAATCTTTATAGAAGATTTAGAAATGGATTCGCAGGTGGTTCAGGCAATCAATAAGTACAAGGCGAGTTTGTAAAGGAATAGTTAAGAAAGCTTGTTTTGCGCTGGCAGAAACAAATTTCTTTACAGCCTGTTGTTGCGACGATTCTTGAAAAGCATTGCAAAACGGGCGCAATGTTTTATGACGGGCGGACTTGCGGCTCTTTGATATTCTCCCGTTATAAAACATATATTGTGCGACAGGTGGTTAAGTTCATTCGGCACTATTCCCTGCCGGTGTTCAGTAGTATAATTGGCTCAATGGCTAGTAAGGAAAAGGTTCGCAACAGAGCTCATTTTATTGGCATTGGCGGAATTGGAATGTCCGCGCTCGCGCGGTATTTTTTGTCCGAGGGCTGGAAGGTTAGCGGATCCGACCTTTCCCCTTCCGGAACTACCGACGAACTCAAAAAAGAAGGTGTCGCGGTTTACATTGGTAAACAATCAGCAAACAACATCCAAAAGAGCGGACCATCACTCGTCATTTACAACAACGCGATTCCAAAAGAAAATCCGGAGCTGATAGCGGCGGAAAAATCCGGCGCCGCCGTGCGATCCTATCCGGAAATAGTCGGCGAACTGACCAAAAAATATAAAACTATTGCCGTTGCCGGCTCGCACGGTAAAAGCACGACCACCGCCATGGTTTCGCTGATTTTAATTGAGGCTGGCCTTGACCCGACGATAATCATTGGGACAAAACTAAAAGAGCTGGGTGGGAAAAACTTTCGTAAGGGAAATTCGGGTTGGTTAGTTCTGGAAGCCGACGAATGGAGGGCGGCTTTTTTAAACTATCATCCATATGTCGCGGCGATCACTAATATAGATAAAGAGCATTTGGATTTTTATAAAAATTTCGCCAACGTTCAAAAAACTTTTGAGCAGTTTAAAGAGCGTTGTGAGACAGTTGTTGAGCGTTCGACGAATCCAAAGCTAGCCGCTGAGATTAAAAAAGTTTTGAAAATTCCAGGCGATCATAATGTTAATAATGCGCTCAACGCTTACGCTATCGCCGACTATTTAGATATTCCTAGACAAACTATTTTAAAAGCACTCGGTAAATATCGAGGCGCCTGGCGGCGAATGGAGTACCGGGGAACGTTGAGCGTGAATCGCACATCGCACAGCGCACATCTTCGAACGATACGAGATGCGCGATACACGATTCGCGTCTTTGACGATTATGCCCATCACCCGTCCGAGATCAGGGCGACGCTGGCCGCATTCAAGCAGAAATGGCCTAAAAACCCTCTTATTTGCGTTTTTCAGGCCCATCAAGCCCATCGTCTCAAGGCCTTGTTTAATGACTTTAAAACCGCCTTTAAGGCCGCTGACCGAGTTATCCTATTCCCTACGTACATTGTGGCTGGCCGTGAGCAGGAACTGGATAAAAAAAGAAGTTCCGAGGCGCTCGCGAGAGTAGTTGGCGCGGAATATCTAAAGAACCCGAAAGATTTAAAAAAGATTTTAATTAAGGTTGTTAGCGCCCTAAACCCCAAACTATCCCCTATTATCGTAATGATGGGCGCCGGCGACATTATTAACTACACCGAAAATCTTGTATCATGAGTCCTGTATCTCGCATCGTCAGACGATTTAAGATTTACGATTCACGATTTACGAACTATGTTTGATTTCAAAAACGCTGAAGACTTCATGGAAAAATGCGGCTATGTGATTGACGGCCTTTGGTATCCGAGGGTTACAAAAATCGTGGATATAAAATCCAAGCCCGCCCTCTACAGATATTATGGCGACTCGCCGAGCTACGCCGCCGCGCAGGCAATGACTGAACAGTCAGCCAAAGAAGGTACGATGGTGCACGAAGCGGCGGAAAAGATATTGATCGGCGAAGAACCCATAGTTGATCCTTTAATCGCGCCGGCCATTAACGCTTTCCGTGAATTTTTATTAAAGAACAACATCCAGGTTGAACCGGCCCACGTGGAAAAAAGAATTTGTAACCAAGTGCATCGCTATGCCGGCACCATTGACACTCTGGCTTTAATTGACGGCAAATTCGGCGTGCTAGACATAAAGACCTCTCAAGGAATTTACCGCGATTATAATCTTCAGCTCTCCGCCTATATGGACGCGCTTACCCGCGATCCGCTGATGGCCGGCCTTTCCACGCGCTGGATCTTGCGAATAGATCAGGGGCAGACCTGCAAGTTATGCGGCTCTACAATGCGCAGTAAGGGAGGCCGGCAGAAGATCAAGAAACCATACCGAAGCAACGGCAAGCCATTTTGCGGCGAAGAAGGTCACGATTGGGACGATATGAAGGGTATTATTGAAATTAAGGAATTTCCCTACTGGCAGCCGGATTTCGAAGCGTTTCTCGGTGCTAAGACGCTATGGCAGTGGGAAAATGAGTACTGGTTACGGAAAATAGGATATATAAAATAATGGAAAACCGCTCATTAAGAGCGGCTTGTGGTTTAATTTAGAATTTTTATACGATCGATGTGCTTTTTCGTAAAGCTGATGCTGTCAGAGATTTTCCAGTACGCAATGTAGTGATAAAACTCTACGAGTTGTCCTTTCTGTAAACTTTTCCAGCTATTTTCATCGCCGCAAAAATCTACTTTATTGAGAAAGAATGACTTCCCCTCCTCAGTCCTAAACTCTACGGTTTCAGCAACATCTAGAGGAAACCCTGGAGGGTAGGTAATATATGGGGGTCTGTAATGGATACTTCACCTCTAAAACGACCATCCGTTTTGTGATCTCCTGACAGTGATACAGTCCAATCAAGGCGAAAAGTATCAAAGCGACCACACACAGCGCTGCGATCAAAAAAATGCGCATGCATCCTCCAAATCAAAAAACTGCCAGTACTCTAACACAGAGAGCTTAACCGCGCAAGCGTTTCAAAATATCTGCCTCTACCTCGGCACGGTTGCGGCCGTAGGCGGCACGGGAAGCTTCCTTTATTTTTGGTGCCAGACCCTCAATAATACGCGGCGAGCGCAAAATTAGTTTCATGTTGAACGGTCTGGAGGTTTGGCCGTTGATTAGGAGCTTCACCGCCGCGTTTAAGTTATCAATATTTACAAGATCACCTTCAGAAAAAACCGGCTCAAATTGCTTGATTAAGAATTTGGCGTCGTCAGCGCCGACACGAAATACGATTTGCGATCCGACATTGCCAAATACCGCGTCGCGGATCTTGTCGGCCAGTTGGGCAACGAACTGGTGGGCCACCACCAGATTGAGTCGATATTTGCGGGCTTCGGAGAGAATTGTGGCGATAGAATCTGTCGTGAAATTCTGGAACTCGTCTACATAAAGGTTGAAGTCCCTGCGCTGTTCTTGTGCGACGTCCACGCGCGAAAGAGCCGCCAGCAGAATTTTGCCCACCACCACCATTCCAAGAAGACCGGCGTTGATATCCCCTATCTTGCCTTTAGAAAGGTTGATCAAGAGAATTTTGCCCTCATCCATAATTTTGCGGAAATTCAACGAAGAAATCGGCTGGCCGATAATCGGACGCATATAGTCGTTGGCGATAAAATTATTGAATTTAGAGGTGATGTAGGGCGTCATATTGGCAAGCGAGGCGTCGCCGCCGGCTTTAGCCGCTTCTTTGTTCCAGAAATCAATCACGGTGGGGTTGGTGGTTTTTTCCAGCAATCGCTTGCGAAATTCCACGTCGGTAAACACGCGCGGCACTTCCATTAAAGTCGCGTGTTCGTTCGGATCGTCCATCAAAAGCAAAAGGGCGTTTCGCATGTATTGTTCGAACATTGGCCCCATCGTCTCAGCGGTAAAAAGCTTGTTGAAGATACTCTGCATTTCATTAACGATAAAAGTTTTTTGTTCTGGCCGCGCGGTATCATATTCCAACATATTCAAACCAAGCGGTTTTTCCAGATCTCCCGGATCGAAGACAAGCACATCGCCCAGTCGCTTTTCCGGAATATTGCCCAGAATCTCTTCAATTAACTCGCCATGTGGATCAACCACTGCTACTCCCTTACCGCTTTGAATGTCAGAAATAACCATATTGGAAAGCAGGGTGGATTTTCCGGTACCGGTCTGACCGACGATATAAACATGGCGGCGGCGATCTTCATCGGTAATAAAAATCGGCTTAGTTTCGCCACGGAAATCGCTCTCCCCTATCAGGGTGCCGCTGGTCGGGAGAACGGTCGGCGGAGCGGCTTCACGCGCTCTCACCCATTTAATTTTCGGGATTTCCGTGCCAGCGATTGGCAGGTGCCAAATACTCGCTATTTCATCCGCGCCCAAAACCATTGATTGCGCCGGATCAAACTCCCGGAAAACGTACTGGAAAATCAACTTTTGCGGATTTTTTTGCTCCAACACTTTGAATTCGTTGTGCCCCGGCGCGGTAAACTGGTTAAACGATCCGGTGAGGTTATTTAAAAGCTCTTCGGCTCGATATGGCGACATTGCCGAAGAAACAAGCCGGATGTTTACGTCAAACAGCGGCTTGGCGATCTTTTGCGTAAGTAATTTGACCGCTTCTTCATCGACGATAATCGGCGGAATTGGTTCGTCCTTTTTTGGCTTGGGAGGAGAGTATAATTTTCCGACTAGCAGATCCACCAATTTTGCCCCGCGCTTTAAGTCATATGTTATTTTGGAAATGTTTTTATTTGCCGAAACACCGGCCGGTTTGGCAACGATTTGGATTGCCAAACCCTCTCCCGTTTGTTCAACTTTGGAAAAATTATTAAGGAGTGGCGAGAAGGTATCTAGATTCGCTTCGACGTAAGTACGCACCGGAAGAGCGTAGTGCTGTTTTTGTTTTAAATAGGCCGCGCTCGACGCTCCTTGTGAGTTGAAAATTGTATAGTCTTCGGTTGGCATCACTTGCGCGTCGTGCCAAAGGCCCTGGATTTGCCGACTGGTAAAATCTACCGACTGTTCTGGTACGGCTAAATAAAAGTGGATGTCTTCGCCAACATTATGGACGGCGGTCTCAAGCGAAAAAGGAATTTTTAGATTGGAAAGCAGGCTCAAAAGCTGGCTGGTGAGATTTATTTCCTGTAGGGAACCTTCCTTCTCGGCCGGTTTTTGGGGCAGACGGATGGCCAGCAGTTTCAATTTTAAAAGTTGGCTAAACTTTTTTCTGGCGGCACTGATTCCGGCGGCGATTAGCGCTACAACTAAAACAATCACTAATGGGATGCCAAAGGAAATTAACAAGGCCGCATAATTCATTTAGTTGATTAGTCCTCTGGCTTTGAGTTCGGCATATAACTTATCTGCCAGCGCGTCATGGAAAGCGTCTATCACGATTGGGTTCGTGCCCTTTGCTTCATTAGCCGCGGCTTTTAACCCTTTGTGAAGCGCCATATCCAGAAGTTTTTCTACTTTTAATTTGACCTCCGGAGCTTCTTTCGCGAGATACCCGGGAAGATTTGGCGAACCGCTTGCTGATTGCGACGACTGCGATCCGGCGGCGGGTATGCCGGTTTTTTCCTGAATAACCGCCCTAATCCCCTCTTTGCCTTTTTCCGCGAGTCCGCGCTCCTTGATTTCAACAGCTAATTGCTTTATTTCTTGCTCCAGTGCCGCATGTTCAAATCTTTGTTCCATACCTACTATTATAGCAATTTAATTTGGAAATAAAAAAATGCTTGCTATTATTGCTCTGATTGTCGGGGTGGTTTTCGTTAAAAATTAAAATCTCCTCGTGAATCAGCCGTACCGCATTTCCATCACGTCGCCGTCGGCGATTTATATGCCGCACCTCCAAACGAAAACCACGGCCGTAAGGCCGTGGTGGTTCATTTCTAGCTCATGTTCCCTTCAAGGAATTCCCGTCCAAAAAGCTTGCCGATCGGGATGAAAACGATAGCCGAAGCCGCCAGCGCCTGCAAGATCGGTATCCCGAACGGGATGAAAGAAACACCGCAACCAATCGCCCAGGCGATGAAAGCCGGCAGAAACATCTTCCGGTCGGAGAAATCTCGCCTCACGAAATACTGATTCGCCAGCACGACCCCGATGATCGGCGAGAAGACCGTGCCGAGGATCATCAGCCAGCTGTCCAGTTTGCCGACGATGCCGATCATCGCGAGGACGACAGAAACCAGTCCGCCGGCCACCGTCCAAAACTTGCGGATAGTTTCTTTTCTGGCAACACCGGGGAAAACGCTGGCGAGTCCGGTGCCGACCGGATAGACCGCCTGCGCGCCGCAGAGATTGTCCACGCTCAACAGCGCGTAGACCAATGCCGGGCCGCTCATCAGCTTCAGCGTCGCCAGCACATCGTAGCTCTTGCCCGCGATCGCGAACACCGCTCCCAAGCCGCCGACCAGGATGGCCGTCGGGACCATCCCCCAGAAGGAAGCAAGGAAGACATTTTTCTTGCTTCCGAGGTCATGTAGAAAGTCCGGGATGACCACCGCGGCGGAGATGAAAGACGCGATCAGCAACTGGATTCCCGTCAGAATTCCCTTCCCGGCCTGGTTGGCCGGTTGATACGACGCGAGGTCGCCCGTGCCCAGCTGTTTGAAGAGCGCGTGCGCGCCCCAGACCAGAAACGCGAGCATTGCCGGAATGGAGACCCAGCTCAATTTTTCCATCCGCTTGAAGCCGCCGATGGCGAACCACATCGTGATAGCGCCATAGCCGAGAAGCGTCGCGTAGAAAAGCGTTTCGCCCTTCTTCAGACCGAAGAACGTGGCCAGCGCCGTGCCGCCGATCTCCACCACTACCGCGTACCAGCCGATCTGGGTCAGCGACGGTAGAAGCGAGATGAATTTCCCGCCGCCGGAACCGAAGGCCTCCTGAAACAGGACATCTTTCGGCTTGCCGGTCCCGGCGTAGAAAGCGAACAGCATAGCGAAGATAAGATTCGCGATGCCGATCGCCGCGAGCGCCTTCGGAAACGTCAGCGTCTGCGTCAGCAGTCCACCGATGTAGAGGTACCAGGCGGAAAATATCCAAAACGAAAGCAAAACCGCCCGCCCGAGCCAGCTTTTCATTCACTATCCTTTCAATGTAACTGTCTATAAAATACCGCTTTTAAGCCGCGGGGTCAATCTCGGTAACGCTACTTTTCCTCTACAAACTTTAGGAATTCTTTACCAAATAGTGTTGTTATGGAATGAAAAAATCCCGCACTGGCCACCACGTTATGGATCGCCGGGGTCGATGTTAAGCCATGCGCGTGAAGTTCTTTTAGGATTTGATTATAAAATTCGCCCTGTCCACGAAACTCAGGGAGGGCATATTCAAGGAGTGCCTCGTGCCCTGCCATTAGAAATTTTGGCAAAGGCGTTTCACTTTTACCAAGCCAAGCATTTGGATTATCGAAAAATCGCAGAATTTTCAGATGAGTTGGTGTTAGCAGGTCGATTACATTAAAGAACATTAGCTTTTTGTCTTCTTCGATGTCTGAAGTTACCGAATTTATGACACCATTTCTAAGCGCCGCTATCTTTTCTTCTTGATGGTTTCGTAGGGCAACTTGCGTTGCTGCTAAAACTGCCGTTGCGAAAATCTTATTGTTCTTTAAATTTTCTGCAGAAAAGCGCGGATCGTCTTTTTCTATTGCGCGAACACGCTCCTCAATACTCCTGACCCACTCATCTCGACGCTTAGCAATTGGAGAAGCAACTACTTGCCCAAACCATTCCGACATAAGCCCCCCAGCACCAGGAATCCAAGAAATTAATCCCCTAATAGTAGCGAGTGCTAATTCTTTTGCTTTATCCTTCGACTCTTCTTTATCCATGTCTTATTTCCATAACGTCGCCGTCGGCGACAATATAGTCTTTGCCTTCCAGGCGGAGCCAGCCTTTTTGTTTAGCCGCAGCCCAGCCGGCTTGCCCTGAGCTTGTCGAATGGGCCTCTAATAATTTTTGCCAGTTGATCACTTCGGCGCGGATGAATTTCTTTTCAAAATCGGTGTGGATCGCTCCGGCGGCCTGCGGCGCCTTAAATCCTCTTTTAATCGTCCAGGCGCGTGTCTCGTCTTCGCCGGTGGTGAAGAAGCTGATCAAGTCCAAAATCTCGTAAGCCTTTTTGACCAGCTCCGGCACATTTTCGGCCGTAGAAAGATCGGCTACAACATAGCTTGCGCCAATGCCAGCAATTTTCTTTTTCAGCTCCTCGGAAACATCTGTCGGCTTGCCATTTAATAAGTAGAGCTGTTTCTTGCTCATCAAAAGATCCAATTCACGGACTTTTGGGTTTTCTAAGGCGACGGCAAAAGCCGGTGTGTTGATCGGTTTGCCGGCCTCCAGCGCCGGTTTGATTGCCTTCACCGCCTCCAAGGCTTTTAGCGCGTCTTTATTGCCGGCTCTCGCCTCCCCCTCCAGGCGCTTGAAAGCTTTTTCCACCAAGTCCAAATCTTTCAGAGCGAGCTCCATATTTACAATGTCCATATCACGAATCGGATCCACGGAATTTTCCACGTGAATAATTTCCTCGCCGCCGAAAACGCGGAGCACCATCACAACTGCGTTGGTTTCTTTAATGTGGGACAGAAACTGGTTGCCCAAACCCTCGCCTTTGTTCGCGCCTTTTACCAAGCCGGCGATATCGTAAAACTCCACGATAGCCGGAATAATTTTCTTGGATTTGGACATTGCCGCGAGTTTGTCCAACCGCTCATCGGGAACGCTGACCACGCCAACGTTCGGATCAATGGTGGCAAATGGATAATTGGCGATATTCACCTCATTTTTTGTCAGGGCCTTAAAGAGCGTGGACTTGCCCACGTTTGGCAACCCGACGATTCCTATAGATAACTTCATTTGGCTTATTGTAGCTGGGTTTCGCTAAAATAAAAGGCCCCGAAGTACTTCGGGGCTGGATAACATATGAAGCGGTTCTCTGGCTTTTTGCAGGAGGTAAACGTAACCGACGATGGCCAAAGAGGCTAAAATAACCAGGACAAGTAGTATCAGAAAAACTACCCAAGCGACCTTAAGCCAGTTCATCAAACACCTCCGAATTTTAACTAAGTTTACAACTTTAGATTAGTTTTGTAAAATAACATCGGTTCATTAAGAACGATTTAGGAGAAACGGTATGCGAAACGTGGTAATCGTGGATGGCGTCCGCACGGCATTTTTCAGGGCTGGCAGTGTGCCGGATCTCAACGCTCGGAAACTCGGCGTAGTTCCGGTAAAGGAGCTGGCGCGTCGATATCCTGGGCTGGAAAAATTGATTGATTGCGTAGTTGGAGCGAATATCGGCAACCAGTTGTTGCCGCCGGACGGTTCCAATATCGCGCGGCTCATCGCCTTGGACGCCGGCATCCCCCAGCACGTGGACGCGCGGACGATCAACATTAATTGCGGCAGTGGGCTTGAGGCGATCATCGACGCGGCAATGCGCGTGGAAGTTGGCCTCGCCCAATGCGTGCTGGTGATCGGTGTAGAAGTGATGTCCGATTACACAGCGGCTTATGGCCGGAAACAGCGCGACGAGTTCGGAAAACTGCTCGCGATTTCCAAAAAGAAGTCGCCGATGGTTTTCAAAGGACCGCGGTTGATCGCTCAAAAAGCAAAGACGCGGTTCATGGCGCACGAGCCGGAGTGGCTAATTAAGGTTGGCCTGACCGATCCTTATTGCGGCCTCGGCATGGACAAAATCGCCGATAAACTCGCCAGTGAATTCCAAATCTCCCGCAAGGAACTGGATCTTTTCGCGCTGGAATCCCAGCGCCGCGCTTATAAAGCGCAAAAATCTGGTCGCCTCGCGGAAGAAATTGTTTCCTTCCAGGGATTGGATCAGGATAATGGGGTCCGCGAAGGTCAGATGATCGAACATCTCGCGAGGCTCCGCCCGCTCAACCCTGGCGGAACGACAACGCCCGGCAATTCTTCGCAGGTAAGCGACGGCGCGGTCGCACTGATTGTTGCCGACAAAGAGTTTGTCAAAGCGCAGGGCTGGCCGAGGCTGGCTGGCGTGAGTTCGGAGTTGTCGGCAGCGGCTGGCTGTGATCCGACAGTGATGGGTCTCGGTCCAGTCGCGGCGATCCGCAAACTTTTCTCGAAAATGCACGCTATGGATCAAGCCTGGGATCTCAATGCCTTTGGCGTCATCGAAACCAATGAGGCATTTGCATCGGTGGTGCTCGCGCAAAGCCGCCTCTTGGAAAAAGAGGGGTACGGTCCCCTTCCCTGGGACAGAACCAACATCAACGGTGGCGCAATTGCCATCGGCCATCCAGTCGGCGCCAGCGGCGCCCGTTTGGCACTCACGGCGGCTATCGAACTCAAACGTCAGAAAAAGGAATTAGCTATCGTCACCCTCTGCGTCGGTGGCGGCCAGGGTGTCGCCGCAGTTATCGAGAATTTAGATTAAAAATCACCGTCCCCCGATATGCATCGGGGGGCTTTATTTTTTATAGAAAAAGTCGTAATATGCGGCTGGTCCTTTGTAAGGAGATTTTATGCAGTTTTGGAAATTGGAACGAGATAGCAGCGACAACATAGTGTTGTCGCTGGATCTCGGCCCTGAAGCAAAGCAAAACCTATTGAAGGCGCGGGTTTTGGAAGAGTTGGATGAATTTCTCGCTAACTCGCGCCCGAACTCGCTAATCATCACCTCGGCTAAGCCGGAGAGTTTTTGCGCCGGCGCGGACATTGAAGAAATTCGCGGCTCGCTCAACAATCCCGTGCTGGTCAAACAGATTCGGGAAAAGGCGGTGGGGATCTTACTCAAGATTCGTCACGCGCCATATCCTGTGGTGGCCGCTATTTCCGGCACCTGTCTCGGTGGCGGGCTGGAGCTCGCGCTCGCGTGCCACGCGCGGATCGCGGCCAAACATCCCAGAACTCTTTTCGGTCTGCCGGAAACCAGCATTGGCATCATCCCCGGCTTCGGCGGCACGCAAACACTGCCGCGTGTCATTGGTCTAACCAGGGCGTTAGAAATCATCGTCGGTCAGAAAAAGCTGAACGCCGAAACCGCCGAAAAGTGCGGTCTGGTGGATACTGTCGTTGAGCCGGACCGTTTGCTTGCGACAGCCCGAACCTTTGCCGATTGCTTGCGTCTCGGTTTAACAGAACGCTATCGTACGGCAAAAAAGAACCGCATCGAAAGCATTCCTTATTTCGGCAGAAAGCTGATTCTTTCCGGCGCCATAAAGCGCGTACTGAAAGAAACGAAGGGCGTCTACCCGGCACCGCTCCGAGCAATCGAAGCGATCGGGGCGAGTTGTAAAAACCTAGAAACCGGCCTTTCAGTGGAAGGAAAGCTATTCGCCGAATGCGCGGCGTCGCCAGAAGCTAGAAATCTGATGAGCATCTTTGCCGTCAGGAACGAAGCGCGATCCAAAAATTGGGTAAACGCTGATCCGCAGAAGCCACCGGGATGCTTAGGCGTTGTCGGAGCCGGCAAGAACGGCATGGGTATGGGTAAGGGAATCGCTTACGCCGCGATATCGGCCGGTATCCCTACCCTACTCCACGACATCAGCCCTGACTGCATTCACGACGCGGTGGCGTTGATTGAAAGCGCCCTGAAAGCCGGAGTCGCGAAAAAACGTATTACTCCGGCCGAAGCGGCCGCGAGGCGTGCCTTGCTGACCGTTAGCTGGGGCAATCGTTACGAACGTTTCCGCACTACCGATTTCATCGTGGAAGCGATCACCGAAAATCTGGAATGGAAGCGCGCACTGCTTTCAGAACTGGAAAAGCATATCTCGCCATCGGCGATAATCGCCACCAATACCTCTTCTCTCTTGCCGAGCGAAGTCGCCGCTTCGCTACAGCACAAGGATCGGTTCGGCGCGATGCACTTCTTCAACCCGGCGGAAAAGATGGAGCTGGTAGAAATTGCCGGCACACCAGATACCCACCCGAACACCCTCGCTCGCACGCTCGCTCTCACCAAAGCGCTTGGCAAAACGCCGGTCGTTCTGGACAAGGAGTGCGCCGGGCTGGTGGTGAACCGCATCTTACTCCGCGGCATCGCCAAGGCCTTTCTAAAAATGCTGACGGTTGGGATTGATCCCTGGAAAGTGGATGACTGGTTGGAGCGCTATGGAATGATGATGGGGCCTTTCAAAACAACAGACCTCGTCGGTTTTGACACCGCGGACCATGTGATTAAGTCCATGGGCCGCTATTATCCCGATAGCTATCCGAAACTGGTGCTGGATATGGAGCTGATGCAGAACAAAGCCGTGCTTGGCAAAAAAACCGGCAAAGGATTTTATTTTTGGGATGGCGAGCGTGTCGGCGAACCGAACTACCGCATATTCCAAGAGATCAACTTTAAGGTACGGGCCGACAGTCGCAACCTCAAAACGAACGACCCCTGGTTCGTTGAAGCAGTAGCGCAAATCGTCCTGAATGAGATGCGCAATGAAGGTTCGTGGCTCATTGCAGAAGGTGTGCTGAAATCCAAAGATATGATTGACCTTGCAATAATTCTCGGCGCGGGAATCTGCCCGAATCGACGCGGCATTTTCGGTTCGGACTTCGATCTCGCGCGCACTTAAAATATCCACGCCCGCGCTGTACAAAGTGCGGGTTTTTTATTAATATGGTGGCAGAACATTTTAAGTTATCAGTTAGGAGGTTTTATGGTGCTTGATGTGGGCAAACAGCTTGGCGCGGGCGCGGCGATTGCCGAGGAAACTCGTGGTAACGAGCGACTCGATGGCCTGATGGCCAAACTTTTTAAAGGCAAGTTGGACCTTGATCTGCTGTTTGATTGGGTCGGCAAGCCGTCCAAGCTGAATCCGAAAGTTGACGAAATGTGCGCGAAACTCGCGGATTTTCTTGTCAAAAAAGTGGACGCCGAAGAGATCGAGCGAACAAAGGAAGTGCCTCGCGACGTAATTCAGTGGTTTTGCGATAACGGTTACTTCGGCCTGAAAATTCCCGAAGAGTATGGCGGCATGGGATTTGTCCAGTCGGAGTACATGAAAATTCTCCAGCTGGCGGCTACCTGGTCGGGAGCAATCGTGGCCTTGCTTTCGGCTTCCAACACCATCGGTGTCGGCTGGCCGATTATGGCCTATGGCTCTCCGGAACAAAAGGCCGAGTGGCTGCCGATCGTGGCCAAACACCCTTCTGGGTTTGCTTTTACCGAAGAAAAGGCCGGATCCGATCCGTCGGCGATGGAAACTGTGGCTGGTCGAATCAAAAATAGATTCGGCAAAACTATAGCCTACTGTATTAGTGGGCGTAAATGGTGGACCACCAATGGCCCGATGAACGACAGTACATATCTTTCGCCTGTCATTATCATCATTGCCAAAATTATTGATCGACCGGATGAACTCGAAAAAAACCGAGATAACAAGGATTACAGGCCCTGCTTCGGCGCGTTCATTCTGCCGACCAATTACCCCGGTATAGAAGTTGTTCAGCGATGTGAACTGGCTGGCCTGAACGGCATTTACACCGGAATGACCGATTTCCACGATGTGGTTGTTCCGAAGTCGCAATTGCTTGGCAAGAAAGTGCTGCCCGCTAGGCACACAGACATTGATAAACTCACTGCCGAAACGGGCATAGAAGTTCATCCGGAAGACAAGCTGCTGATTTACAAACAAGAGGGCTGTGGCTTCCGGATCGCCCTTGAAGCCCTGAACAGCGGGCGTATCACTCTCGCCGCCTCCTGCGTGGCGATGGCGAAGAATTGCGTTTCTGTTGGTAAGTGGTGGGGCAACAAACGTTTCCAGTGGGGCAAACTCATCGGAAAGCACGAAGCAGTCGGGAGCGGTATGCTGGCGAACGATCTCGCGACCGCCTTCGCTTTGGAGGCGATGGTCTGGTACGCCGCAAGACAAGCCGACAATCACCGCGACTGCCGAATGGAGGCCGCTACTTGTAAAGTGCTGGCTTCCGAGCGCGGTTATGAGATCGCCGATAACCTGCTTCAGATGCGGGGCGGACGCGGCTATGAAACTGCCGCTTCGCTCAAGAAGCGCGGCGAGGCACCGATTCCCGCCGAACGCTGGTGGCGCGACACGCGCATCAATCGTATCTTTGAAGGAGAGTCCGGCACCCTGCTCCGAATGTTCGTGGTCCGCGAAGGACTCAACGATTATATGGAGCGCGGCAAGGTCTTCTTCGACAAGGACAATAAGTGGGGCAAGCTCAAAGCGGCGTCGGGATTCGCCAAAGATCTCCTCGCCTTGTGCTTTGCCGAAAAATTGAAAAAGCAGAGTGCTTTTGCCCATCTTAAGCCAAAACTCGCCGAACATATGCTTTTCGTCGAAGCGAATGCTCGTCGTCTAGCGACAACGATCATCGTACTTTCCGGAAAGTACCGGGACAAGCTGGCCAATAAGCAACTGACTTTGCGGCGGCTTTTCCAGACCTCTTCCGAACTCTACGCGATGGCAACGGTTTGCGCCTATGCCACTTATCGAGACCAGACAAGCGATTTCGACAACTACGCGACGATCGCCGATCTTTATTGTCTGGAAGCGCAACGCCGAATTCAGAAAGAGTTCGCGGCGCTGAAAGAAAATAATGATTCGGAGGCACGCGCGGTGGCTAAAGATGTCCTTGACGGCTACTTCGATGGTTGGTTAAAGGAAAACATCATTCCGACCGTTGATGCCCTAGATCTCAAAGGATAATTTGAGGGAGAGCAAAACCTGTAACAAAATCCTAAAAGAGTGGTTAAAACCACTCTTTTTTTATTGCCTCAAGTATGTCGTTAGGAATTGGAATCTGTTTGCCTGGTTTGGATTTGCCCGGATAGCGCCAGGTGGAAATCATTACCTTTTTCGGCCCGCCGAATCTCGCCTTCGCCGCGTCTTCCGGATCGCTGGTGGCATACATCACCCAGAGCTCTTCTTTGCGCTTCGGTGTATCGTTTCTTTTCATAACTGCCAGTGTATTCGGCGCGATTCCCTCTTCTTTCCGGTCAGGATTTTTCATAATCGTCTGGATTTTCTGCTCGGAAATGCGGTAAAAAAGCATCTTATTTTTAATATGCGACGTCCAGCGTAACTTGCCATTGTTCTTAGGAAACTTAATCACGTAATGATTATATCAGAAGTTATTAAAAAGCCGCCTTGAACGGCGGCTTCGTTTAGTTTGGTTTTTTGTCCGGCAGTTTCGGTGGCGGCAATTCGTAAAATCGGAAGTACTGGGGGTCCATTTCTTGGCTGCTGTCTCTCTGGCCTGTACCGGCCTTATCGGAATTGGCGCCTTTCTTTCCTTTTCCTTCAGCGCCGGGTCCGCCTGGCTTACCTTTCCCGGCAGCCGGTCTTTCTCGCTTCATAAAGACAGTTTTGCCGCCCTTAATCATTTTTTTGGCTTGCTCCAACTGCTCATGCAGTTTACGAGAATAAGGCAGTCGGTAGGCCCGCGGTTCGTTTTTCTCCGGCGAATACTTGAAGGGCGAATTGTTTTGGGCAAGATCGTCATAAGCGATCAGCCACACGCACACCTTTCCCGGATCGCCGCTTTGGGGATTCGGTTCGTAAACTTCGCCCCAAAGCAAAATAGATTTTTCCGGAACTGAATCAGTGGCTGGCCAACCAAGATAGCTATCCAGAGCATTCCAAACAGCGACACTAAAGGCCGGCACGGTAATAATTAAGAACAGCTTGATCGGCCACTTGCCTTTAGTAAAAATAAGACACCAAAGAAGAATCGCCCCTAAAACGATAAAGGCGATCGGGATTGCCAGCGTACTGGGCTGCATTACCTGTCCTCCTGGTTCGGGCTGTTCGGCTCTGCGTTGCTTGGCATGGGCAGGCCGCCTGGGCCGACTATCTTACGCTGTAAATAATTTATGTTGGATACCTGGCCGTCGGCAGATAGTTGAAAGCGAAAAGCAGTTTTCTCGTCGCCCTCCTGGGCAAGCACTACCTCCTTTTCGGTAATGGCCGTATCCTGCCCTACTAGTTTGATCAGGGCCACCTTAACCGTTGTCGGCTTAGAGACATTGGCGTCTTTGCGGTACATGTGGACATTGACAATATACTCTCCGGGAATTACCCCCCGGATCACTACTCGCTCTTCGTTTTTTTGTATTTCAACTCGCCCGCCGCTTTTATCAAGAAAAGAATCATTGATCAAGCCGCGATCGTCGCGTTCCAGGTGCATCAACCCGTCTTCTTGGCGGTTGAAAAAAACGAAGTGCCCGGCAGGGTCAATGACATAGGTGTCCACATCGTCATTGACCCGGTCGTCCCAACAAACCGTAACGAGAAACATACCCGCGGTATCAATCTTCTTTTTCTCTTCTTTCAATGATTTGCTGATTAACAACAAAACGATAACAAACAAGAAAATAAATCCCAGCAAGGTATTGGAGATGGTATCCAATTGAGCAATTCCCGAAGGCTTTTGATTTCTAGTCATCTGGACCTCCGTTCAATTTCTGATCAATGGCGTTGCTAAGATTCTGGCATTGAAAGGAGAGCAGGATGCTGCAGATCAGCCCGACGACCGTAGTGATGGCGGCGGTAAACATACTGTAAGTGAATTCCCTCAAAAAGCGCATCACTGATGCCTGTTCGGTGTTGTGAAGATTGCCCAAACTAGCGAAGGCCATCACCAACCCGATAATCGTTCCAAGATATCCGAGTTCTTGGCAAAGGGTTCTGACAAACCAGCCATTGTCATTCTGTTGCGCTAGCCCACTGAGCGCCTGACGAAGTTGCTGATCGCTTAACTGGCTCCGCGATTTCTCCAGCAGGCTATTGGTCTGCCAAGTAAGCAGGCCGGAACGGATGGTGCCAAACAGGAAAAACGCCAGAATGAGAAAACTTATCTTTGAGGAATCCAATTCCCAGGTGGCACGGAATAGTCCCAGAAAAAACGCGATGATGGTTGCGACTATCGTAAGGCTTGCTATCAAGGCCCACCGCAGGAAAAGCCATCTTGTAGCCATCGGCGTCTCCTTTTCTATTTTCGAAGTACAAGATACTGCCTTTTAGAATACCGCCGCTCGTAATAAAAGTAAATTGCTGCCGCTACTTTAAATAAATCCTGTTTTCCACTGTAAAATCGGCATATTCCGAATTGCGAAGCTTGCCGGATTGAATAAGGCCTCCAAGAGAAGTAAGGGCTTTTTCGTCCAGAATAAAGCGGACACTGAAAATCATCCGCTCACCTCTTACGCCGGTTGCCGTAAGTTCCTGAAGACGGTCATTATAAGAAAAACTTGCAATGCTGATGGGCAAATTGGCTAAGCCGGCAATAATTCTAGTAACGCTTGGGAAGTATCTCAATAAGATTGGCTTTCCGGTGACAGGCATGAGATCGCGATTATCATTTACCTTGGCGATAGACGCTCCCTCTGTATCCGGCGCCTCTTCGAGCGCCAGTCCTTCACGATTTACCCAAAAACAAGATGCTTGTGCCGAACTGACCGCAGCGCACCAGATTGCGAATCGCTCCGATGCTATTCCGACAAGCGTTAGAGTGCCAGTGGAGTAGTCTTTTTTAATATCAATCATCCCAACTTTTTTTGGCCAAGAATAGAAATTGCTCGCCCCCAAAACTCGTGCTAATGCGCCGCTTAAAACCGTGGGCCGGATATCTTCTAGTTTCGTTACACCCTCAATTTCTATTTTTTTTATTTTCAGGGCGGGGAAATTCAATAAACCGTAAAAACCAAAAATTAAAAGCAGGACAAGGAAACCGGCGCTGCAATAAAGTTTCAGGCGTACTCGCTGGTAATGCCGCCGTTTGTCTGCTTTAGACAATAACACGTTCGATCAATGGGTTTATTCTGGTAATAATTTCATAGTGGCTAGCTCCCAGTTTGCGAGCCATATCGTAAACAGTTATTTCGAAACTGGCCTGTTTGCCGATTAAAGTCGCCCTGCTCCCGCGCTCGCATTTCACTCCAGTTACATCGACAATAATCATATCCATTGAAACTCGCCCCAGTACCCGACATTTTTTACCGCCGATTAAAACCTCGCCGATTCCAGAAAGGGCCCTGGGAAAGCCGTGCCAATAGCCAATGGGCAGAATAGCCGCCTTACTGGGCCTTTGAATCCTCTCGGTCAAATCATAGCCAACGTAATCGCCAGTTCTTAAACTTTTAATTTCGCTCACCAGCGCTCGCCACGATAAAACCGGTTTAAACTTGATTTTAGATAATTGGATTGCCAGCTCCATTGACGGCCAAAGACCGTATAGGCCTATCCCAATCCTAGCCGCATCCAGATGGTATTTTGGATTTATTAAAGTCCCGCCGGTAGCCGCGGCATGCTTAATCAAATTCCGGAAGCCTGCCCGTTCCAATAATTTTATGGCTTTTTGGAATTCCTTAAATTGGAGGTCAGTAAAGGTTGGGTAGTTGATATCTTTCGCGGAGGCAAGGTGGGTGTACACGCCAGTTATTGAGTTCCTGACTTTTTGAGTCTTGAGCAGGCGAACGACTTTTGACAATTCGGGGGCATAGAAACCTTGTCGGTGCATGCCGGTGTCAATTTTAAGATGAAACTCGGGCTTGGATTTTGACTGGACCAACTCTTTCAGGCTTTCCAAATTAGAAATAGTTATTGTGATTTTATTTTTAACAGCTGATGGGAAAAAACGCTTAAAGGTTGGCCCAAGGACCAAAATCGGCTTTTTAATCCCCTCCTGCCGCAACTTTTCCCCTTCAATAACGCTGTCCACGCAAAATCCGTCCGCCCCATTTTCGTTGGCGATTTTGGAAAAAACGGAAAGACCGTGGCCATAAGCATTGGACTTCACTACGGCCCAAAGTTTGGTTTTCGGTTGAAGCAGAGCTTTAATTTTCTCAATATTTTGGCGGGCGGCAGTTTTATTTATTTCAATCCAGGTCTTATTCATTGTCTTGATATTACAATAAAAAACAGCTTTTGAAAAGCCGTTTTTCTGAAGCTAACGATCAGTTATCAGCGCGGCGAGCACCGAAAAGTTATTAGTGAGAAGGTAGATCCTGGCCAGGCAAAGGTAGCAGGCGTAGATTCGGACCGGCCAGCACAATCCGCGCGTATCCCAAAACCGAACCACACAAAGAATTACCAAAAGCATCGCCAGCGGAAAAAGCAACAGCATGGTGTATTCAATGCCGAAGATGCTGAAAAGTTGGCGTAAGATCACGTTTTGCTCCGCGTTTTCGGAGCCGAGCACGTCCTTGAAACGACGGAGGATTAGGATGGTAAACAAAACATCGAAAACGGTGAAGATCGCAAGAACGGTCGCAGTTGTATATTTAGAAAGCAGGTAACGCAGCACCTTTTTCAGATGAACCTCCTATATGAAGGAACTGCCTATATTATCGCTTAATTTCTTTAAAATTCAAGTACTGCTGCAGTGCCTTCGGAACTTTTACTGTCCCATCTTTCATCTGGTAATTTTCAATAATCGCGATCAGTATACGGCCGATGGCGAAGCAGGTGCCATTGAGCATATGCACGTAAATATTATCCGGCCTAATTTTTACATTCAGGCGCCGCGCCTGGTAATCGGTGGTGTTAGAAGCAGAGTGGGTTTCGCGATATTGCCCACTGCCCTCATTCTGCCCGGGTAGCCAAACTTCTATATCGTATTTCGCCGCTGCCGGATCGCCGAGATCGCCGCTACAAATATCCAGCACACGGTATGGCAATTCCAGCATTTGCATTAACTTTTCTTCAATAGCCAGCAGAAGTTTATGCTCGTCTTGTGAAGTTTCCGGCGCGCAGGTCACGAACATCTCCAATTTATCAAATTGATGGACACGCAAGATCCCTTTGGTGTCTTTGCCATAAGATCCGGCCTCGCGACGGAAGCAGGTAGAAAAACCAATGTGACGATGCGGTAAGCTATCTTTTTGAAAGTTCTCATTCATGTGCATCGGCCCCATAGATTGCTCGGAGGTGCCGACCAAGTAAAGTTGGTCCTTTTCTATCTGATAAATCTCGTCACCGCCGCGCTCCATATAGCCCATCGCCTGCATGGCTTCCGGCTTGATAAGCACCGGCGGAATAACCGGAATAAAGGCTTTCGCGGGAATATTTAATTTATTCGCTTTTATAAGTTTACCGATCTCTTTCTCGCTGGTTAAGAGATTCAGCGCCAATTGAATTAACGCGAACTCCAACAGCGGGGCTTCGTGCTTCAGATATCCGAAACGGCTGCCGGAAACTTTGGCGGCGCGGGCGGTATCTATTAAATCCAGCTTCTCACTAAGCTCAACGTAATCTTGCGCCGGAAAATCAAATTTCGGCTTCTCCCCAACTTCACGTAAAGTTTTATTTTCTCTTGCGTCTTTTCCTACAGCTACTTCCGGCAGTGGCAAATTAGGAATGGAGCGTAGGGTTTTGAGCCGTTGGGCTTCCAACTCCGGTAATCGTGCCTCTTCGCTTTTTATCTGTTCCTTAACCTTTTTCGCCTCTTCGATATTACGCTCTTTGCTGAATTTATTCAGAAGCGCCCGCTTTTCGTCGGTAGATTTTACCAGCTCCCGCCAGGACTTATCCAAACTCAAAAATTCGTCCACGACGCTTGTGTCCACGTTCTTTTTCGCGATCCCGTCCTTAACTTTTTCCGGGTCTTTGCGGATCAGCTCAACATCCAGCATAAGAATTATTATAGCTATATTTTGTAATAAACAAAACCGAGGGTGAAGAAAATCCGGCCGCAGGAGCCGGATTATTCTGTTTCCGAAAAATAACTACCCGAGGTCCTTCGGGCGCAAAGTCGGAAAAGCGATTATTTCTTTAACAGAGTGGGATTTAGTCACTAATGCTACCAATCGGTCAATGCCCAAGCCTAAGCCGGCGGCTGGCGGCATGCCGTACTCCAACGCCTCTAAGAAGTCCTCGTCCATGCGAAACGCCTCTTCGTTGCCACCGCGGCGCTCTTCCTCCTGATCAAGCATTTGCGCTCGTTGGGCTACCGGATCATTCAGCTCGGAAAATCCTTTGATAATTTCCGTACCGTCAACAACAAGCTGAAAACTTTCGGTCAATGATTTATTTTTCTCATCAAACTTAGCCAGCGCGAGCACAGACGCCGGATAGTCAGTCACAAATGTCGGCTTGATAATTTTCGGTCGGACTTCTTTTTTGAAAAATTCGTCTAATTGTTCCGGCTTAATGGATTTGTAATCTTTGCCGGAATATTTTTTCAACGCGTCGGTATATTTAATTCGCTCCCATTTGCCGGGTATGAATTTCTTCAACAATTTTTCAGTAAACTTCATCAAGCCTTCATAGTCCTGATACGCCCAATAGAGCTCCAGCATTGTAAATTCCGGGTTATGCGCGCGATCGATTCCCTCATTACGAAAATTGCGCCCGATTTCAAAAATTTTCTCAAAACCGCCGACCAGCAATCTCTTCAAATAAAGCTCCGGCGCGATACGCAGGTAAAAGTCCGCGTTTAGCGCGTTGTGATGAGTCTTGAATGGCCGAGCCCTGGTGCCGCCCGGAATCGGTTGGAGCATCGGCGTTTCTATTTCCAAAAAATCTTCTTTGGCCAGGGTTTCACGAAGGTACTCAATTATTTTAGAGCGCTCAATGAGCTTCTCTTTAACTTCCGGATTAAGAACTAAATCAAGATAGCGTTTGCGGTAGCGCTCTTCGACGTCTTGCAGACCGTGCCAAACCGACGGCAAAGGACGGAGCGCTTTTACAATAATCCGCGCGCTTTTTGCCTCGATAGTCTTTTCGCCGGCTTTCGTTTTAAAAAGCGTGCCGCCAACTTCCAGAAAATCACCGATATCCAGATTTGCTTTAAGAACCGTAAAACTCTTCAGATTGTCCTTTTTTAAAAAAACCTGAATCTTACCGCTCGCATCCATCAGATCGGCAAATCCAATCGCGCCTTGCACGCGCAGGCCCATCACCCGTCCGGCGATAGATATTGTAGTTTTCTTTTTGGACAGTGCCGCGAAAGATTGAACAACGCCACCGATTGAATTGGTGCGTTTAACTCGGGCGGGATAAATATCATAGCCAAGCCTCTCCAGCTGTTCTTTTTTCTTAAGCCGTTCTTTGCGGATATCCTCCAGCATTACCTTATAGAAAGGATTTTATACGTTACCTCGCCGCCGGGAGTTTTTACTTTAACAGAGTCGTTGCTCGCGTGGCCGAGAAAGGCCTTGCCCATCGGAGATTCATTGGAAATTTTTCCGGCCGTGGGATCAGCTTCATTGGGACCGACGATCGTCAGCGTCATTTTATTGCCGTCTCGCTCCATTTCCACCGTTGATCCAATCTGAACTTTGTTGCCGTTAGTGTGCTTAATGACCGAAGCATTTTTGATGATGTCTTCCAATTCAACAATTCGGGTTTCCACCTGAGTTTGTTCCTCACGAGCTTCCATGTATTCCGCGTTTTCCGAAAGATCGCCCAGTTCTTTGGCACGCTTCAAGCGCTCCGCTACATCCGCGCGGCGAGCGGTTTTTAATTCCTCAAGCTCTTTTTTTAATTCTTCCAGCCGTTCCGGAGTTAAGTAATGTTCCATAATTTAGCAATGATACCAAACAACCACAACTATAACAACCTGTAGGCTTTTCTCCACAACCACCAGCGGACTTTTAGCGTCTCGCCCAGCACCTGAATATAAGACCGGAGAGAAACATGGGTGCGCGGATCGTTCACCCAATAAACCGGCACTTCTTTAACGTCATAGTCCATCGCGCGCGCCAGAGCCAGCGCTTCGATATCAAAACCCCAGCGGTTAATTTTGATTATAGGGAAAATCCGGCTGGCCGCTTCTTCCGAAAAGCACTTAAATCCGCACTGGCTATCTTTGATGCCCTTGAGCACCATTAACTGGATAAAATAATTTCCCAGCCGGCCCATCAGGCGTTTGTAAATTGGCTGGGGCGGATTCATCTTGGCTCCTCTTACGGCGCGTGAGCCGATAATGACCTCATGCCCCTGGTCAATGTAAGGCATCATTTTGTTAAATTCAGTAATGGAAGTGGAATTGTCGGCGTCCATAAAAACGCGCCAATTTCCCCTTGCCGCAAGCATTCCTTGCCGCACTACCGCGCCCTTACCGTGATTTTCTTTGTTATCTATGAGTTTTAGATTTTCAATCAATGGTTTAAAACGCTCGACAATTTCGGCCGTTGCGTCTTTGGAGCCGTCATTAACCACGATGATTTCGTAGGAATATTCCTGCTGGGAAAGGTGCTTATCCACATCTATCAGCGTCAAAGGAAGCCGCTTGGCTTCGTTATAAGCGGGAATTATGACCGAAAGGAAGGGTTTCGCCATTTTTTAAATTATAACATAGGGGCTCTTTTGGGTACGGCCTTCGTGCTATCCTTGCGGACGGTCGTCGCTAAGGATAGCAACCCGGCCTACAACCAAAGTATTTTATAAAATTTCAAAAAGGGCCTTGGTAGTTTAAGTTAATTATAAAAAATAAAAAGCCCCACGATCCATCATCTACTTCATTTGATGGAGGCGGGGCAAAATTTGGAAGAGTAGTCGTTCCCCAGTCGCTAAACGACTGAGCGAGCCGACCTCACGAGGAGTCGCGTTAGCGACCCCAGCCCTTCCAGGGTAGAAAAGTGGGCTTTCTCCGGTCATTTCGCGGGCGTTCCCCGCGAAACTACGGACAGGTGAGCCGAGCCTCTATGGCCCGGTCATAGCCCCAGAAGTATCCAGAGATGGACGGTGTGTGCGCACCTCCACCCTACCAGCGGGGCAGATCGGAGCAGTTCGCCCCGGACCGCTGGCCATGCCCGTATTGGGCCTGGATACTTCCTCAAACCTGCCACCGATGAGCGACATCGGTGGGTGCCACTTGGGATGCTTTTGGTTCGCTTTTAGCTGGCTATTAGCTACAGCGATTATAGCAACACGCCAAATTTTGTCAATAGTTTAAAACTGTCCCGAAGTAAGAGCCAAAGAGCGCCTCTTCAATGCGACCTTTCTCTCTTACTTCGGTGCTGGTAATATACATTATTATCTGGAATAAGTCAAGTAGAAAATATGAGGCCCCCGAGACTACAGGCCTCGGGGGCACTTTCTTGCCAGCTGTTTTCTCGATCTGGATCGAGCAGAAGTCCCGCTGGCCGACTTCCTGGTAAAGGCATTATAGCAAGCCTAATAATTTTGTCAACAAACTGTTCGACTACGCTCACCATTAATGGTGGTATAGAAAAAACCGCCCCGGTGTCTATCGGGGCGGAAATCTAGTTTATCTTGCCATAAGCCATCTGGAAAACTTTTTGAAGGTGGGGCTGGAGAAGAACAGCTGAAAAACAGTGCAAACCATAAAGATCAGTCCAATGATTAGTCCAAGGGCTAGTTCTAAGATCAGTCCAAAGGCTAACCCATTGAACAGTCCGGTGACTAGTCCAGTGATTAGTCCAACGGCTAGTCCAGAGACTAACCCATAAAACAGTCCAATGATTAGTCCGATTAGTACAGATATCG
>JAHFLQ010000004.1 GCA_023244815.1 bacterium | reverse complement strand
AGTGGAAATATTCAAAAAGGCAATTTCATTGGTGGCGCCATCGGTCCTCCCAACCGCGGCGGTATTGCCGAAAACAATAACCGATAAGGCGTCGGCTGACCCGGACAGATTGTATGACCCGATTTCAGTCAGGCTAGTCGGATTCGTGATATCAAAAACAATCAACTCCTTGCTGTCGTTTGGCGAGGCCGCGTATAGGTAATTTCCGCTTATATAAAGCGAGCTGATGCCATTGGCGCCAATATTTAAGGATTGAACTAATAACGGAAGAGCGGGATTCGAAACATCAAAAACAAAAATGTCCGGCTTGGAAGCGGTCGAAGCGGTACCACTCACAAAGGCGTAAGGTAACCGAACCACCACATCCGTTCCGGAATTGCCGGAGCCGATATCGCCCGAACCGAGCAATACCGGAGCGGCCCAATTACCGGTCAACGGCTCATTCTTACAGCTACTCTGGCTATAGCTTTCCCAATTGGTAATTTTCTCCACAATCTCCTGCGTCTGAATTCGGTTGTCGCCGGACTGCCAGGTAATGGTGGTGGTGGCGATCTTGGTGTTGGCGTCCACGGTGCCAACAGTAACGGTGCGGGTAAAAATATCTTGCGACTCACTGACACTGGAAGAACCGAACATCCATTCATTATTTTTAAAAACCAGTCCGTGAGCGCCATCCGTCAGCTCGCTCCAGTTGCGGGCGCGGATATTGCGGATTGCCTCTACTGCCTCGCGACCGTAATCATTGGCCAAATTGCTGTTCGCGCTGTCGATAGAAAGTTTCTGGCCGCCGAAGAATATCTGAAACGCCGCCGTTGCGGAAATCGCGAATATTCCGATGGCGATCAATACCTCAAAAACGCTCTGGCCCGATTCCTTGGTTGAAAATTTATTCATAAACCAGCCCTTCAGGATTTACAAAAATATCCCGACTTTTATTACTACCGGAAAAACTGAATGTGCTGGATGCGGCTTGACCGGAAAGAGCGGCAAAAACTAATTCCGTTGGACCCGTCAACGTAATAACGGTATCTCTGGGAAATTTTTTGTCATTTGCCTGAATGCGGGTGGCGTAGCTCGCTCCCTCGAAAACTACATACTTGTCGCTAAGCACGTGCAGGCCGTGATCCGATTCGCTATAATTAACCATAGACAAATTCCTGGCGTGCCGGAGAAGGGCGGTTAAAAGATTAGACTCGGAATCGAATTGATAGCTGAGGTAAAAAGTAATGCCCACGGGGGTCGCGACCGCGATAATCAGCGCGAAAATACCCATCACTATCAGTAACTCGAACACCGTAAATCCCGCACCTTTCCGAGGGCTGCTTTGCAGCCTGCAATTCTCTTGAAAAGGTGACGGGATAAATCCGCGCATTATTTTAGCGAGTAGAAATGTTTTGACTGACTTCATAAATGGGGGTAATAATCGAAATTGCCACAAAGCCTACTACTATTCCCATCACCAGCATCAAAATCGGTTCAAGGATGTTGGAAAGGTTTTTAGTAACTTCATTAACCTCGCTTTCATAAAATTCGGAAAGGTAGAGCAAGGTCTCGCTCAAATTTCCGGCCGTTTCCCCCACCGAAACCATCTGGGAAACTACTACCGGAAAAAGCTTGTGCCGTTTAATCAGGTATTGTGCAATGGCTTCTCCTTTTTTTACGTTTTCCGCTATCGCTAGAATATTCTTTTTATAAACAAAGTTTGAAAGAGATTCGGAGGTAATCTCCAGCGCCTCCACAATTTTCACGCCACTTTTGATAGTCAAACCAAGTGTACGGCAAAAATTGGCAAGATTAACATCGCGAGCGATATTGCCAAAGACCGGAAGTTTCAGGAGGAAAAAGTGTAAGAAATAGCGGATTTTCTTAAGCTGGGCCAACAACCAAAGACTGATTATAAGCACGCCAAAAGCGGCAATTACATATGGGCCGTAGTCAGTGAGCGCATTACTGAACCAGATCAAAATCCGGGTGGTGAGAGGCAATGTAATATTTAAGCTCTTGAAAACTGGCAGTATTTTGGGAAAGATAAAGACCGTCAGTAATCCGGTGATACCGAAAGTGGCAACGAAAATTATCGCCGGATAAATAAGCGCGCCAATGACTTTTTTCTTAAGCTCCCGTTTTTTCTTAAGTTCATCAGCCAGATAATTCAGGTTTTCCGATAAAATTCCGGCTGATTCGCCGACTCGGATAATGTTAATAAATAAGCTGCCGAAAATTTCTTTGTAACGATCCAAGCTGGCCGACAAAAACTGACCGTTGCTCACGTCTTTAATAACTTGATCGAGAATCTTCAGCATGGCCCTGGATTTGGTTTCTTTCTGGATCAACTTGAGACTTTCTATAAGAGGCAGACCGGCTTTTGACATCACCGCCAGATGGCGCGCAAATAAAATTTGGTCTTGAGTCGGCACCCGGAAAAACAGGCCGGTGAAAAGATTTATTTTGACCTGTAGTTTTGCCATACGTCGCTAATCGTGAATTACACGAAGAATTTCCTCAATAGTAGTAACTCCCTCAATCGCCTTGCGGAAACCGTCTTCCACCATCGTTGTCATGCCATTTTTGATGGCAATTTTTTTAATTTCGCTCGCGTCGGCGCCTTTCATCAGGGCTAGGCGCACTTCGTCGTCAATTTCCATTACTTCGTGAATGCCGATGCGTCCCTTATAGCCGCTATGGTCGCACTGGGCGCAACCGGCGCCGTAATAAAAAGTTCTGTAATCGTCCAGCACCTTAACCGGCAAAACCGTAGCGAGGCTCTTCAGCTCATCGGCGGTAATATCTTTTTTGGTCTTACACCCGTCGCAGATTTTTCTTACCAAACGTTGGCCGATAGCGATATTCACCGTGGAGGCGATCAAAAACGGTTCGATGCCCATGTCCAGCAGGCGCGGCAAAGTCGTCGCGGCGTCATTAGTATGAAGGGTGGAGAGCAAAAGGTGACCGGTCAAGGCGGCATTGACCGCGATACCGGCGGCTTCCTCGTCGCGAATCTCACCAACCATTACAATATTCGGGTCTTGCCGCAAAATAGAACGCAGCCCGCTAGCAAAAGTGAGTCCAGTGCGCGTGTTCACCTGAATCTGTTCAATACCTCCAATCGCGTATTCCACCGGATCTTCGATAGTAATAATGGAAACTTCTTTGGTGTTGAGCATTTTCAAAATCGTGTAAAGCGTGGTGGTCTTGCCGGAGCCGGTCGGTCCGGTAGCGAGCAGCATCCCGTAGGGCTTTGTAATGTTTCTCTTTACCACGTCCAGATCGCGCCCTTGAAAGCCGAGGGTTTCGAGAGTGTAGGATTCCGCCTGATCAGCCAGCAAACGCATGACGGTATTTTCACCGTAATAAGTTGGCGCGACGGAAACCCGCACGTCCACATTGACACCACTGAAAGTCAGACGGAAGCGGCCGTCTTGCGCGGCCTGGTGCTCGTCGGTGCGCAAACCGGAAAGAACTTTAACGCGGCTGATGACTTCGGACTGGATTTCTTTGGGAAAGGTATAAAAATCGTGAAGCACGCCATCAATCCTGAATCGGACGGAAATCTGTTTTTCCGCCGGGTCTATATGAATATCGGAAGCGCGAGAATGAAAGGCGGATTCCACCAGATTGTCCACTAATTTAATAATAGAAATTTCTTCGCCTCCTTTTGTGAGTTCTTTCGATACCGCGTCCCCCTCCGAGGGTCTGGCTGTCCCTGGCCGGCTCTCTTCTTTTTGAATCTTTTTTTTGACATCCGCTTCTTTCTTGGCGGTTTTGGTTACCATTGTATTATTTTAACACAACTCTCTAATAAACTATCCACAATAAAAAACCGGGTCTTACGACCCGGCCGCTGATCCCGACAAGATAATTGCCGCTGCTTTGGCGCGCATTTGTAAGTAAATGCCGTCCGGAATATTAATGTTTGCCACCTCGAAGCACCCCTGCTCGTTAAATCGCTCCTTATTGAAGATTTTAGGAGGCCCGGAGTTGGTTCGGCTCGGCTTGAACCATGCCCGGTACCGCCGGATGCCATCCCATTTCGCAACCAATACTACGTGGGCGATGATCTTGGCGCTTGTCGTACACCGGCAATCTTCGCGATTCTTGGTTTCGTTGGCCGGGCAGGTCGGGGGACAGACTCTCTTCACGCACTCGACTTCCAGAATCATTCCGCCCATTAAGCCACCTCCTCAACTAGCACTAACCGCAATGTAACAGAAGCTTGTCTGCTTGTCAAGTTAAGTTCTTTGTGTTACGCTGCTTTTGGCTGGTAATCCAGACGCCCGGTCTGATGTTCATCGGACAGGAAAGTCGGGACTCCTCTCCGGCGCAAGTCGGAGAAAGTAGCAGTTAACAACTGCCAACAGCAATGTAGAGGTGCGAACAGAAACGTTCGGGTTGGAAACGGCCCGAAAAGCCCTATCCCAAGCTAGACGGCTTAACTCAACTATAGGGATAAAAGGTTGGGGTGAAACGGCTAAATTCCTTACTGGGTGCAAGGCCGTACTCCAAGAGGAGAGTGCCGCTAGAGGTTAACAGCGATGTTGATCCCAGATAAATGGACGTCGTGCTCGGCAATATTGCCGGCATCACAGAATCCCGCTTATAGATTGCCAGCCCTGCCCGCAATGCTGCGCATAGCGCGGCAGGCGGGCATCAAAAACTCCTGTCTATTGACAGGAGTTTTTGTTTGTGCTATGTTATTGAGGTGTTTTTTGTACTTTGAAGAAAGAGGAGGATTTATGCGGGCATCTCCTATCGTCGGCCTTGCGCTGCTGATAGGAGCAGGGGTTTTGGGGGTTTGTCCCGTTAGAAGTCGCCCTGCCTGTGAACAGGCAGTGGCTACGGCCACCTCGGGGCGGCCTACTTCTAATGGGATTTGCGCAAACTGGAAGCGTGGGGGTTCAAATGAAGCTTCAGCGGCCAGTCGTAATGCGGTTTCGTCCGTGGTGGCTGTGGAGAAGGCAGAGGCGCCGGCTCCTCGACGCGCTGATCCAGCGCCTGTCGAGGTAAGACGGTATCGGACGATGCGGATGCTGGTAACGGCATACTGCACTTGCGAGATCTGCTGCGAAAAGTTCAGTGGCGCCGGCAGGACGTCCATTGGTAAAAACGCCAATGTTTGTGACGGGGTGGCGGCGGATCCGAAACTGCTCCCCTATCACACCCTGCTGGAAATCCCCAGTGTCGGCCTCCGCGAGGTGGACGACACTGGGGGCGCGATGCGGCAGGACGCCAAACGCGGCATCGTTCACATCGATGTCCGCATGGCCAGCCACAGTGCGGCACGCCAATGGGGTGTGCGGTGGCTGGAGGTGAAGATTCTGAAGTGAAGGAGGAATCCCATGTATCAGCTTTTCGAAATAGACATGACGATCGCGCATGGTAGCTTTGTTGAAGTGAGGCCGGTGCGAGAGCGTCCTAAAATGTACGACTACGGGACGAGCCTCAAGCCGACCATCACGATCGAAACTGGCAGCAACTCCGGCCACTCTCTAACAACGGCTCTTCAGCAAGCGCTGAACGATCTGCTTGCAAAGGGCTACGAATTGGTCTCTCTAGTCGCCAATTACCCTGACGGTTTGGGAGCTAGGTACCTGGCCGTGACCAAGCGCAAGTAACCCCAAAGCCCGTTCCGACATTCGTGTCGCGAACGGGCTTTTTTATTTATATAAATAATTTTAGCGCAAATCTGGTTAACCACCCGCTAATGTTACGAACCGGAGAGGCCGCAGGCGAATTTTTGAGCAAACCTCCTCGAACAACTTCAGCGAGGATATCCAAGAAATTCCGCAGGGAATATCTCGGAGCCGATTTGGCTAGCCTGACTCATAGACCGAGTCAGCGCTAAGGGTGCCTGGCAAATCGGCGAGAGCTAAGCGGTGCCGTTTTGCCGCTGGAGCAAAACGGACACCCGGTTCCCGAGGAATTTTTTGGGTAGCCGAGCACCACCTTGATAGCGTGTTTGCGAGAATGTTCGACTGCGGCCGACAATGAGCAATAAAGTTAGCGGTGAAAACCAAGGTCTGCCGGGTTCACGTCGCCGGAGACGCGACTAAGAGCGCCGCCACTCAATTCAAATGCGTTACGGCTCTTCATCACCTCTTCCGCCAGCTTCACTGTTGCCATCGCCACTTCTTTCTTTTTTATATATCCCCTGGACCAGTAATCAATCACCAGCTTGCTATCGCCGAAAACTTGCTTAATATCGTTGCTAATCGCGATTTGCAGAGCATAGCGACAAGCAAGTAGTTCGCCATAGTTGTTAGTAGCTTCCGGATCGTCCAACAAACGCTTGCCGTGTTTATTGAGCTCTTCGCGCGAAAACGCTTTGTGTAAAAGATTTTTCCCCCGCTCGTCCGTTACGCTGATTTCCACCCCTTCTCCCCGTCCGGTACCGGCGTCAAAGTAAATGCCCTTTGCTAGTTTTTCTTTGCGTTCCGCGCGCGATGGCCCATATACCGCGCCAGCCGCAAGCCACGCTTCCGCCTCGTTTTTTGTTTTAAAACTTTTATACCGGGCACCGCTTTGTCCCTTTATCAGACTCGCGCAGTCAGCCCAAATTTTGGTTATCAGCTGACGGCCGGTTCTCGGCACAAAGCAGGCGTAGTACTTTACGCTTTTAAGACCAAGGGTGCCTTGTTTATTTTTTGCCATCAAAACTTGGTTTAATAATTTTCCACGGCACCGGTTTCTTTAGGGAAACCGAGAATCCGGCTGCTGCTTTGTGCCCGCCGCCGCCGTATTTTTCCGCCAATTTGGCCACATCCACTTTGCCATTGGATCGTAGCGAAACCCGCCGGATGCCGTTCTTCTCGCTCCAGACAATCGCGATTGGCGGCAACATCTCCGTTAACCGGTTTCCGACTTCTGAATGAAGCACCGGAGAATTTACAACTAAAGTTTTATAATTTTCAAATTTTGCTACTTCGGCTGCCTCTAACAATCGTCCCACCATCTGATTTTCATATTTCAAAATATACTGGCCGCGATCGATATAAAATTTCAGCTTTTTCGGATTCTCCCAGTCGCGCGCGATCTTATCCCAAATTTTAAAATCATATTCCACCAGTCCCATATAGGCCATCAATTCGGCTGTGCGCGGCAGTTTCCAATTCCACAGATCCACGTCTTGGATATGCCTCAAAAGTTTCGGCACCGGCTTATGGGGATGAAAATAATTCCACGCGATCACCGCGCCGGAATTTTTCAAAGCATATACCCACTCGTCCGCCATTTTGACCGTCTTCTCGGCAGAAACATGGTGATCCAGGGCGACTACGTAATTATCTTCCACCAGTTTCTTCATAGCCGATTCCTGAAAACTAAAGTCAATCAGATAAATTTGGCGTCCTTTTAAATCTTTCGGCAGATCACCGCCGTGTTTCAACGGGTAATATTCGGCTTTATTGCCAAATTTTTTCCAAGCGGCATATCCCCCGCCGAATCCGTCCCAACACTCGCCGTGAAATAAGACTACGAATTTTTTCATATTATTTTAGCGCCTCTATGCCGGGCAGTTTTTTTCCTGCCAAAAATTCCAGCATTGCGCCGCCGCCGGTGGAAAGAAAACCAATCTTCTTGCGAAGCCCGAGGGATAAAATCAATTGTGTCGTTTCGCCTCCGCCAATTACCGAAAAGGCCCCGCTTTTTGCTACTAATTTCGCCAGCGCCGCCGATCCGCCGGCGTATTTTTTATCTTCAAACTTCCCGACGGGCCCATTCCAAACGATCGTTTTCGCTTTCTGGATTTCTGCTCCATACCGCTCAACAGTCAGCGAACCGATGTCCATAGCCAGACTCCCCTCTGCCAGCCAGTCAATCGGTCTTTCAATTTTGGACGATTTGGGTAAGGTGGCGGAATTATTCAAAACACTGCTGCCCAGCAAAACCTTGTTCGCTTTTGGCAATAAATATTTTATTACCGGCGCCTTGTCGTCCACCTTCGAGCCGCCGAAGATTAAAACCAGAGGCTTTTTGGGTTTCTTCATTACCAGCGATAATGTTTTTATTTCTTTTTGTAAAAGGAGTCCGGCATAAGCCGGTAAAAGTTGCGGTAGTTGAGTAATGGAAGCATTGGCGCGATGAGAAACCGCAAAAGCGTCGTTCACGTAAAAATCGCCGAGTTTCGCTAGGTGCCTGGCAAAATCTTTGCCGTCTACTTCTTCTTCCGGCCAGAAACGCAGATTTTCCATCAAAAATATTTTTCCCGCGCCGAGTTTTGCCGGTAGGCCGGCTAGAAAATGAATTTCCTGTTTGAGATTCTTTTTGAGAAACGGAATAAATACTTTCAAGGATAATTTTTCATCCACGCCCTTCGGACGCCCTCGGTGGCTCAGTATCAAAATCCGCGCACCGTTTTTCAATAAAAATTTTACGGTAGGAATGGTCGCCTCTACCCGTAGCGCGTCCTTGGCGCTCTCCACGTTAAAATCCGCCCGCAAAAGGCAGGTTTTGCCGGCTAGGTCTTTTTTCCTGACATCACCCAAAAACTTCATGTGTTTATAAAATTATATCACAGCGTGATAAAATGTAAGTTATGGAACAAAAGAAGCAGATTGTGATTCTCGGTGCCGGATTCGGCGGTTTGCGGGCCGCTATGTTGCTGGGGAAATATATCCGCCGTTCCGGAATGGAAAATTCCTGCCAGGTTGTTGTAGTTGATCGTAACGCCTACCATACTTATACCCCGACGCTTTACGAAGTTGCTACCACCTCCAAAGAAACCGCTGACTATGTCAATCTCAAAAGCATTGTTACTTTCCCAATAGAGAAAATTGTTAAAAAACTCGGCGGCCGCTTTATCCAGGCCGAAATTGAATCGCTGGATTTGAAAGACGGCGACGTCCATCTAAAAAATAGCGGTGTGATTAAATTTGATTATTTGGTTCTGGCGCTCGGTGCGGAAACCAACTATTTCGACATACCTGGCTTGAAAGAAAATTCTGCGCCGCTCAAGTGGTTTACGGATGCTCTGAAAATTCGCGATCGGGTTCTAGAGTTAGCGCAATCCGGCAAGGAGGAAATCCGGATTGTCATCGGTGGCGGCGGATCCACCGGCGTGGAATTTGCCGGCGAACTCCAGGGCTGGCTGGCTGAAATGGAAGTGGAGATTGAGGAACAGAAACATCGTCAGTGCAAATTCAAAATTACTATCATCGAAGCCGGTCCTTCTATCTTATTGGGATTTCCAGCCGCCATTATTAATAGAGTTCAAAAACGTTTGAAAAGTTTAGGTGCGGAAATTATTGCTAATCACCCGATAGAAAAGGTTGCTCAGGAGAAAATTTTATTAAATGGTAAACGAGAACTCCCCTACGATCTCTTGGTTTGGGCCGGCGGCGTGAAAGCCGCGTCCTTAATGGGCACTATGCCGCTAAAATTGGAGAAGAGGGGCCGGGTCGAGGTAGCCGGTGAAATGGAATGTCTGCCGCAAAGCCCGGATCTGAAGCTCTACGGGAAAATTTACGCGATCGGCGACGCAGTTTGCTTTTATGATCAAGGCGGCCGTCCTATTCCCGGCGTTGCCCGCGCGGCTATGTCTCAGGCAAAAATAGTCGCCCACAATATCATCTGCGATATCCAGGGGCGAAAAGATCACTGGCAATACCGTCCGATGGAATATCCTTATATAATTCCGATCGGCGGCAAGTGGGCCATTGCCAAACTTGGTCCGATTGTTATTTGGGGGTTTGGGGGATGGGCCTTAAAAATCTTGGTGGAAATAAATTATTTGCGGATGATTCTCCCATTTTGGAAAGCCATCAAAGCCTGGCTAAGGGGACTCTGGATTTTTATTCAAAACGACCGGCTGGGCTAAAAAATAAAAATGCCCCCAGATGCCTGCCGGTAGGCAGGTACATTGGGGGCATAAACTGCTTGGAAGATCAGCGGGGATTCACAAGGGCTGAGCGCGCCGCCGCCTCGTCCTCCCTGACCGCCCGCCGCAACTTGCGCGCGATGGCTGACTGCTCCCGGTGTCTGTTTCGCCAAGCCCGCCGCGCCGCTCCTTTCTTATGGAGCTGACCAAGACTGCGCATGTTACCCATACAGTCACCACCTTTCATTTCATAACTGTTTGACTCTATCACAAAATATAATTTTGTCAATAGGCCGTTATTTAGCTTTTTCAATAACAATCGGAGCGCGCTGAACATCGCCTCGGGTAAGGTAGCCGAGCCCAAAGCCGAGCCCAATTAACAATAGGGTGACTGCCGTAATAACTGAATACTTTATTAGATTTGACATCCGAGCGATTATACCCTACTCTTACCGTATATTCTAGACTATGGCCCATACTAAATCAGGCGGCTCTACCAGATTAGGCCGCGACTCCGCCAGCAAGCGGTTAGGTATAAAAATTAACGATAACGAGGCCGTCAAAGCGGGCGAGATTATTATTCGCCAGCGCGGCAGCCATTATTTGGCCGGTGAAAATGTAAAACAGGCCGGCGACGATACTTTGTACGCGGCAAAATCCGGCACGGTGAAATTCGCGCAAAGTAGGAAGGTCCGCTTTGACCGCACCAAGCGTTACGTCAAGACCGTTAGGGTTGTGGCTCAATAACAACTAATACTTTACTCGTAATTCCGCGAGGAAACTTGATCGGAACCTCATGCTGGCCGCTAGACTTTATGGGCTTATCCAATTCCGGCTCTGCCCCATCAAACCCCTTCTCCTGCAGGGCCTGCTGGATCTGTTCCGCCTTTACCGAACCAAAAACTTCCCCGCGCGTGCCAGATTTTACTTTGAAAACCAGAGTCTCTTTCGCCAGTTTTTTCGAAAAGTTTTGATAGCGTTCCACCAGCTCTTTCTCCTTAGCTTCTGTCCCCGCTTTCAGCTTCATCGCACCGGCATCAGCGATCACTGCCAGCTTTTTAGATAACAAAAAATTCCGCGCATAGCCGTCGCTTACTTCTTTTACCTCATGTTTCTTTCCTACCTTTTTTACATCCTGTAGTAATAAAACCTTCATGCGGTTAAATGCCTATGGCCAACTATTTTATCTGTGCTTTCAAAACTGCAAACGCTTTGTCGAGTTGCGGGTCAATCCCTTTGGCCGCGTTCGCTTCGGTAATCTTAACTTCATAATCCGGCGCTAGGCCGTTGTTGTCTATGGTGATGCCTTTGGGCGTCAGCCAACGCGCGATCGTAATCTTCAGACTGGAACCATCCTTGAGGCTCTGAAGTTCCTGAACCGTTCCTTTGCCAAAAGTCTTCTCGCCGATTAGCTTGATGCCACGATCGTCGCGAAGCGCTCCGGCTAAAATTTCCGAAGCGGAGGCCGATCCGCCGTTAACCAGCACCACTGTCGGAAAATCCTTAAGCGCCGCGCTTCCATCCGCTTGGAAAAGCTGGTCTTCTCCGGTGCGAACGTCTTCTTTCACCACCAACGCTCCTTTTGGCAAGAACCAACCGGCAAGATGAACCGCCACGTCCAAATATCCGCCGGGATTATTCCGCATGTCTAAAATCATCCCTTTCGCTCCCTTGTCAGACCCGTCTAGCACTGCCTTATAGAAAAGGTGCGGGGCGTTCTCGTTGAATGCGTAAAACTTGACGTGGAGAATCCCGTCCTTCACGTCCCAATCAAGCGTCGGGACCTTGATCACGTCACGGACAATCGCGAATTCTTGCGGCTTTTCCCAGCCGTTTCGTAAAATCGTCAGCGTAATCTTGGTGCCAATCTCGCCCCGAATTTTGGAAACCGCGTCAGTGATGCTCACTCCGTCAGTTGGCGCTCTGTCAATCGCCAAAATTTTGTCCTTGGCTTTCAGTCCAGCTTTTTCCGCGGGCGAATCTTTCAGCGGCGCGATTACCACTAACTGCTCGTCGCGAATACCGATTTCCGCGCCGATTCCGCCGAAAACTCCCTTCACATCTTCCTCAAACTTCTTCGCTTCGGTCGGCGGGAAAAATATTGTGTAAGGATCTTTAAGCGAGTTTACCAGGCCGGCTACCGAACCGTAGATCAACTGTTTGTCCGGCACCGATCCGCCGTCTACATGAAACTCCTTAAGCTTTTCCCAAACCTGCCAAAAAAGACCGAAGTCGGCCTTCGCCTCCGGGTCGTCAATGTTGGTTATGTTTTTAACGGTAACAACGTGAGGGTCCTGTTGGCCAAGCCGATAGCCTGTATATAAAGAACCGCCGATGGCAAGAATGGCGAGTACGGCGCCGGCAATCCAAATTACAATGGGCTTTTTAAGATTGAGCATTTATATAAGTTTATTCGGAATCACCCTCAAAATCAAATTGCGCCAGTGGCTCGTATTCGGCTCCGCTTCGCTTTAAATGCGACTCCGTTAGAACCAGCGATGCCGGCTGAAATTGCCGATCAAATTCAATATCGAGAGGCGGCAAAGACTCCCGCCCGACCGCTGAAAACCGCGCCAACGTAAGATGCGCGTTATATTGCCGATGCTCCTGTTCAAAATTTATTCCAGCTTCGAAAAGGCCCTTTTCCAGGTCGGCCTTAATTTCCCCCAGTCGGTCGGAAGTCCGACGGCTCGCTACCAGCCAGATCATTCGGGGTGTCTTGCCGATCGGCCCGTAAATAATTTTTTCAAATTGAATGTTCGGCGGCATGAACTTTTTCGCCGTCCCTTCAATCGCCTGATTGGCGGAACTAATATTGTCGTCCGTCTGTTCACCCAGAAAGGAAATGGTCAGGTGCCAGTTGTCGCGAGAAATAAACCGAACGTTTTCGTTGTAATTATCTCCAATCTTGCTGATAATCGCGGCCAGCTCGTTTTTTACATCGTCCGGCAAATTAATGGCGACAAAAACCCGTTTTTTGGTCATTTAAGTTATAATTCTATTATGAAGTTGTTGCCGTCGTCCAGCAAAGATTACTTTGTCGAGCTTAAACGGCGCGCCGGCTTATCCAGAATTTCCAAATCATATCAGTTGACCGGACTCGAAATTGCGGATATTTTAGATGACTGGGAACATCGGTCGCTCTATATTAAATTGGCCAAAGAGCACGGCGAAGCCAAAGTATTCCGCATAGCAAAAGCGGTCGCCGAAAACAAAAAAATAGACAACAAAGGCGCGTATTTTATGAAAGTTTTTTATGGAGATCCCTAATGAATATAGTCACCACGGAAAATAAAAAGGATGAAAAGTTTCTGCGTGCCAAAACGCGGGAGTTTGATTTTTCCAAATACAAAAAACAAGAGATTCGGGCGCTGATTAAAACTATGCGCCAGAAAATGCAGGAGGCCGATGGCATCGGGCTTTCCGCTAATCAGGTCGGTTTGGATATCAAAGTTTTTGTCGCCAAAGTGGAGAATAAATTCTACGCCGTTTTTAATCCGGAGCTGGCCCAGCTTTCTAAAGAAACAATTGTCCTGGACGAAGGCTGTCTGAGTGTTCCGGGTGTTTACGGCGCGGTAGAACGGCCAGCGCGGGTTACGCTGAAAGGCTTTGACCAGGCAGGCAAATCAATCAAGGTGAAGGCCTGGGGATTGTTGGCGCGCGTTTTTCAACACGAAGTAGACCACCTCAACGGCAAACTTTTTGTAGATAAAGCGAAACAGGTTGAGAGAGTTCCCGTAGTAAAATGAGGTACGCCTTCTTTGGAACCCCTAAATTCGCGGCAATTATTCTAGAAAAATTAATCGCAGCGAAAATGCCGCCCGCGCTGGTTATCTGCAACCCGGATAAGCCGGTCGGCCGTAAGCAAGTTATCACCCCTCCTCCGGCGAAAGCGATGGCCCAAAAACACGGCATTCCAGTTGCTCAACCAGACACTTTAAATACGGAGGTATTTAAACGTTTAAATATGGAAGAATTAGATTTTGCGATAGTGGCCGCCTACGCGAAAATTTTGCCGTTGGAAATTTTAAAACTCCCCCGACTAGGAATGGTTGGCGTTCACCCGTCGCTCTTGCCTAAATATCGCGGCACGACGCCAATTCAGAGCGCGATCCTCGCCGGCGAAGCGGAAACCGGCACTACTTTATTCCTATTGGATGAAAAAGTAGACCACGGGGCAATCCTCGCTCAATGTGTGTTGCAAATTGCAAATCAGGATACATATGAAACTTTACTGGAAAAGCTGGCAAACCTTTCCGGCGAGTTACTGGTAGAAACATTGCCAAAATTTGCGCAAGGAACAATAGATTTGCAGACCCAAGACGAAAATCTGGCAACTCTTACCAAAAAATTTAAGGCCGAGGACGGCCTGGTGGATTTAGGAAAGGAAGATGAGGCGACGATAGAAAAAAAGATTCGCGCGCTCAATCCGGAGCCTGGCGTTTACGTTATCAAAGATGAAAAGCGCGTAAAAATTCTTGACGCTCAAACAATCCAGTATGAAGGCGGCAAGCCGCGTAAAGTTAAGGACTCTATTGAATTTTTAAAATCGAAGTAGTTCCTCGTCCATAAAAATATTATAGCATACAAGTTACTGGCGCTTGCCCGCATTGTATATTTCTGTAATTTCAGAGGAGCTTAACGCCCGATTGTAAATGCGGAGTTCGTCGATGGGGCCGTTAAAGTACTCGGTAGTCGCATCTCCTTTTGTCCCTATAAGCGTTGCTGCTGTGCCAGCATCCATAGACGCAGGTATTGATCCGCTCAGCGCCCCCTCCGAAACAGCATTGACATACAATGTCATGGTGGTTCCATTGTAGACGCCCGCGACATGGTACCAAGTGCCTGGCTCCAGTGCTGTAGATCCTGTTACGAGTCCTTGTGTACCTGCAGAATCGCGTATGAAGAATCGAGCGTTCTTGTTAAATACATCAATCATGTACCGAAAGGATGAGGCTGCCCACCTCGCGACGATAGGTAATTGACTCGTGGTGTCAACGATCTTGATCCATCCGGCGAGCGTAATGGCGGTCGATGGATTCAGTCCTGATGCATTTCCTACATTCACATAATCATTCACCCCATCAAAATTCAGCGCTTGGCCGATAATGCCGGGAACTACCGTCGGGCCGTTAGTCAGCGTGCCAGTATTTCCGTTACCGCTGATGTCAGTGGCCGTAGTACCGCTTACATCCGGACCGTTGAAAGACCAAAGGCCGACTAGACTGTTATTAAAGCGGGTGTTTTGGGAGGTGTTGATGGTTGCTTTTCGCGTTGGCCGGAAAACAGCCGTCGACTGGTAAAGCGCGGCTATTTCCCCGGCGCTCAAGGCCCGGTTATAGAGGCGGACTTCATCCATCCTGCCATCAAATGGCTGAACGGTGGCACCACTCCAATCAGCACCAAGCGCTAAATTATTTGTACTAGTCAATGTCCCGGATGATGCTGAGCTATTCTCCAAAACACCGTTAATATAAACCTTTAAAGTCGCGCCGTCGTAGGTGGCCACGACATGCTGCCACGTCCCATTAACTAGAGCAGTGAGGGCCTGAACCGCTTGGCAACACGAACCAAGTCTAAGCTCCCACTTGATAGTGTTGACCGACGCCGGAATGTATAAGACATAGCCGTTTTGGGGGGTGGAGCTATATTTCGAAGCCAATTGTTGGCTTGTAGCTTTGGCGGCATCATCAGGATTAATCCAAAGAGCCACAGTTACATTAGTATTAGTTTCCAATCCGCTATTAGTAGTAACTAAAACCCGATCATCGGTACCGTCAAGGTCCAGAGCCTGTCCGATTTTACCGTCAGTAAATGGCGCTCCGCCCTCAATAGAACCGTTGTTTCCGTTGCCGCTTCTATCGTTGGCGGTAGTGCCGGAACCTTCTTCAAAATTCCAGTAGCCGATGAGGCCGTTGTTCAGCGGGGGGGATTTCATAATAGTTCTGTGCGTCGTTGTTTGGTAAATTGCAGCTATCTCCGCGGCGCTCAAGGCACGGTTGTAGAGGCGGACTTCGTCTATCTTGCCGGTGAAAAAATCATCAATTGATCCGGTGTTACGCCCGGCGCCTATCGTTAAGGTAGTGGCATTGTTGGTAGGAGTAACCGTATTTGCAACGGATCCAGCCTGCGCGCCATCAAGATATACCACAACTGTTCCACCCGAAGACCAGGTACCTGCCAGGTGGTACCACCGGTTTAGGGAAAGAGTTCCGCAAAGACCGGGTGCGTTATAACTGGTTCCATTGCCGATATCGATACGGATCTGATAACCACTGCTACATCCGCCATTGGCAATATATGAGATAGAGTAGCCATTAGGAGTGGTACTCTCATTGATTGCTTTGTTGACAATGAATCCGTTGCCAGCCGGCTGGCTGGTCACGTTAATCCAGGCGGAAATTGTCCCACTCGTGGTAAGGTCGAGCGCGTTATTGTCAGCAATCTCCACGTAATCATTACTCCCGTCAAACTTCAGCGCCTGGCCGATGATACCGGATGTGACGGTTGGGCCGTTAGTCAGAGTTCCGTTGTTTCCACTGCCGCTACGGTCGGTCGCGGTAGCGTTGGGGTCGCCTTCTTCAAAATTCCAGTAGCCGATGAGGCCGTTGGTGGTGGGATTTTTGGCAGTAAAGATACCTGCTTTTGTCGGCCGCCAGCCTAAAACTATAATCAACGCTACCGCAAGAACGGCAAATATTCTGAAAATTTTATTGAAGTAGCTCATGGCGCCGGTTGGGTAGTCTGATCGTTTGTTGGAGCGATTGGCGCGGGCGCGGATTCAGGAGCGGGGGTTGGCGATGGCTCAGGAGTTGGTTCAGGCGTGGGTTCGGGCGTAGGAGTTGGTTCAGGCGTGGGTTCAGAAACTGGCGCGGGAGAACTTCCACCGCCGGAAGATCCGGGCGGAGTCAGATAATTATTAATCAATTCCGCGGTACAAACGCCGGGTATAGAAGTTGTCTGGCCGTTGTCCACGACGATGCAGTAAGGATTATGCGTCCTAACATCGTAAGTGGTAATACCGCTTGGTTGATCTTGAGTGCCAATCTTCAAAGTATCAACAACAAGGTCTTTTATCTTAATCGCGGCAGTTTTCAGCCAATCAGCAATCGCATCTACTACCCGCGCCAACAGGCCTTCGTTGGTTTCGTGTTTAGGATCGGTCCAGTAGGTTAAGTTAGCAAAAACCATCACCTGATCATAGATCCCTGGGGCAGTGGTCGCAGTTTCTAGGTTATCAATCGCAAAACCGATAATTTTTCCGGAATCAACCGCTTTAACGCCGACGCCTGGAGTCGTGGTAGAAACTGTAATCGGGTCACCGATACGAATTGGACCGTTGTCCAATTTAACTTTTACCGGAATTCGGCCAGAAAGAGCGATAGGCGCTTTTTTGTCTTGCGCGGAATACTGGCCGCCTAAAATCTTGATACTGGGCCCTTCAAAAACGATGGCCGGAGCGGTGGAAATAACGCCGCCAAGTTTATCGCGTTCTTCGTATGTGGCTTTCTTGATGTGAATAGGGTCGTCATTGTCAAACATAACAACATCTCCCCCGCCAAGACTTTCAGACGTAGGATATAGCTCAGCCAAGTCAGTCAACAAGCAAGTAGCGGCTATAACCGTGCCAGATTTGCAAACGTCATCACCATCAACAGCGATAGCGACATTGCCCTGGCCAGAACCACTCGCCCTAACAAGCAGCGCGGGGAAAGTATTGCCGGTATTAATGTTATCTATAGCAAGGGACGCCTGCGGCGAAGATGTGCCGATACCGACATTCCCATTAGTGCCGCTGACAAAAAAGCTTGGAGTACTGGTTCCTCTGGAGGAGATGACGAAGGCGGGCAGGCCCTCATTGGTTAAGTTGGCCGGTTCACCGGTGATTTCAATAGAGAACTGTCCGTAGGGGGAGGAGGTGCCGATACCGACTCTGCCGTATCCGCCGTCTACCAGCAGGGAGGGGGTGGAGGTGCCGGAGTCTTGAACAACAAAGGCGGGAGTTTTGGCGTCAACCGGTATATTGTCAGCGGCCGAAGGGACATCTATGGCGAACAATCCCCTGGGCACCGAAGTAGCTATGCCGACAAAAAGATTTTCATTGATCACGAAATCCCGATCGGCGTTCCCCTCAACAAAGAAAGCGGCTTGGGAAGTAGTCGCGGTAGAAATTGTAAGCGTGGAACCGGGAGATGTGGTGCCGATACCTATGCGCTGGCGGAAAACGCCTCCCTTGCCATTACTTTCCGAATAAACAGTTAGGGTGGAGGAGGCGCCGTTTTGGGCCGTATAGGACTCGATAGTTGCCCAGGTTGCGGCTGTAGTAACCGGCAAATCAACCCAGGTAACCGCTCCGGCGTTGGTGTCAAAACTTAGAACGCCGGTTTGGAGGTTTTCGATAGTCGTGATCCCGCTGGAATAGACCGCCAGGGCGGGGGTGGAGGTGCCGGTATCGCCTACTATGAATGACGGAACAGATTCATCTCCCTGATCTAATATTTCAACTGAAAGCTGACCCCACGGGCTGGATGAACCAAAACCGGTGAAGCCATTATTATTACTCACAAAAAGGCTTGGAGTGCCGGTGCCTCTTGATGAGATAACAAAAGCCGGCAACCCTTCGTTGGCGATGTTAGATGGCTCGCCCCTGATTTCAATCGCAACTTGGCCATATGGTGAAGTAGTGCCGAAACCGACTCTCCCCTCGTTAGAGCGGGTAACTGCCAATATTGGAGTAGTGGTTCCATTAGAGCCTATGAAAAATGCCGGAACATTATCCGTACCGTCAGGATTGCGATTCTTGTCCCTGTTAACTTCAATAGCGAACTGGCCCAGTGGAGAAGAAGAACCAATGCCCACGTTGCCGTTTATTCCGCTGACATATAGAGAGGGTGTAGAGGAGCCCTGGTCTCCAACTACAAATATCGGCGTGGATGAACCGACTATGCCCTGTTGAGCTTCAATGGATACCTGGCCGTAGGGAGTGGTGGAGCCGAAACCGAGATTACCGTATTGGCCATAAATTGATGAGGTGGCAACGAGGCCGTTGCCGATATAAAGTTGGTTGCCAAGAATGTTGATGCCTCTGGAAGTGGTGGTAGTGCCGACCACTTCCAAAGCAGTTGAAGGATTGCTGCGGTCAATGCCGACATTGCCGCCGCTGGTGACCGCCAGGTGAATAGCGCCACCATCATTAGCCGAGAGTAGAATCCTGCCGCCGCTAGTCGTTTCTCTTAGAATTAAGTCGCCCACTGCCGAGCCGGAGACGTTCCAAGAAGCCGTGCCTTCGCTGCCAATAAAAGATTGAATTGTACCGCCTGGAGTATTAATAAACCGGATCGCCGGTGAACTGCCATAATCTCCCGCGCCTATTTCCAAGGCCGAGCTGGTAATGCGGGCAATTTCCGTGCTGGATACCCCAAACCGGATATAGTTATCGGTTTTAAGTAAAAGTGGTCTGGATGAAATGAACCTGGCCTGGCTGGGCGCGTCCAACCCGCTAGCGGTAAAGCTGGGAGAGGTTATACTGAGGATAATTCTATCGGTTGTTAAAGTACCGGCTTGAGCCATAAATCTCGTTTCGGAAGCCGTATCGTTGGTTTGGTTCTCCACATATACTATCGTGTTGCCATTATTCTGGTCTTTGCGAATATGCAGAGGAAAATCAGGATTCGCTACCCCAATACCAATGTTTCCCCCATCTTTGACAACGAGCGCAGGAGCCCCGTTGCTCGCGTCAATAACGTCCAAGAGATCGCCGGTAGAAGCCTGACTGATGAGAACTGCGGGAGCAGTGCCGTTTCCGGCCACTGCAAGAGGAGCGGCTGGGCTACTGGTGCCGATGCCCACGTTCCCGTTTATTCCGCTTACATATATGAAGGGTGTAGAGGAGCCCTGGTCTCCAACTACAAATATCGGCGTGGATGAACCGACTATGCCCTGTTGAGCTTCAATGGATACCTGGCCGTAGGGAGTGGTGGAGCCAAATCCTAGATTGCCGTATTGGCCATAAATTGATGAGGTAGCTGTTATGCCATTGCCGATATAAAGTTGGTTGCCAAGAATGTTGATGCCTCTGGAAGTGGTGGTAGTGCCGACCACATCAAGAGCGGTGGAGGTGAAGCGGGCGCGCACCGTAGCGTTGGATTGGACAATAAGATCCGAGTTCGGGTTTAGAATGATCGGTCCGCTGCTTGTCTGAAGGAGCGTCCCCAGCAAAAGGGTATTGGCGTCATTCCCGTTCTGGTTTATTTTAAGGTAAAAAGTGGCACCGGAGCCTCCCTGAAAACTGTTGCCGGTTATAGTAATCAAAGGGCCAATACCGGATCCGATCGAGGTATCTCTGGGAGTAATAACTATTTGCCCCGAGCCGTTTCCCGAAGCTAGAAGTTCGTTGATCGTAAGACCCGCTATGTTCGTATCCAAATTTGTCACAGAAATCCCGGCGCTGCTAAAACCGCCGCCGCTGGCAGTGTTAGTGACAGTTACGCTACTAACTACATTGCCCGCTATAGTGACATTACCTTCTAAAAGACTGGTGCCCTGGATATCCAGGGTGTTGAGGGTGGTATTGTCAGAAATTACCGCAGCGCCAGTCACAGCAAGAGCGGCGCCGGGAGAAGAAGAACCGAAACCGACATTACCGTTATCGCTCCTCACATACAAAGATGGAGTGGAAGTGCCGCGAGAGCTGACTACAAAGGCGGGCAGGCCCTCATTGGTTAAGTTGGCCGGTTCACCGGTGATTTCAATAGAGAACTGTCCGTAGGGGGAGGAGGTGCCGATACCGACTCTGCCGTATCCGCCGTCTACCAGTAGGGAGGGGGTGGAGGTGCCGGCATCCTGAATAGCGAAGGCAGGGGTGCGGTAATTAACGGTGCCGGCCAGAGGATCAAGAGAGAGTTGCCCCCATAAGCTGGTAGTGCCGGTGCCCAGACCGGCATACAAGATAGATGTCGAAGCCACGGACAACGAACCGTCGGTTTTCACTCCGCCACCCCCCACGTTTAAACTGGAAGCGATGTTGGCTTGGCCGGAAACAGTCAGATTATTACGTACCTGGAGTTGGCCGGCTTCCAGGGAGCCGATGTTGGCAGTGCCGATTTCGGAGCCCCCGAGGTCGTAGATGGTAAACTCACAGCCGGTAAGAGTGGTGCCGGAACAGGTGCCGGTATTCGCATTTTTGATTACATAAGCATATTTCCCAGAAACAAAAATTCCGTTTGTATTGTCATCTGCCATATCCAGGCCGCCGGCAATCACCGGCGACGCCGGATTGAAAATATCAATAAAAAGAACTTCGCATCCTGATGCTGACACCGAAGTGGTGGAGCAGGCGCCCGCCCGGCTAAGTTGGGCAATATAAGCATAGCGGCCGGCAAGAAACAGTTCCGGGCCGGGGTAGGCATTACTGCCAACGGCCAGATCAAGGCCGGCAACCGCTGACGGGGAAGCCGGATTGGAAATGTCGTAAATAGAAAACTCACAGCCGGTCAGAGTGGTGCCGGAACAGGTGCCGCTGGTGTTGCCCTTAAGTATGTAAGCGTATCGGCCATCGACTTGAACCTCCGATACGGAAGACCCTACATTCACACCTCCTACTTCGGTCGTAGAAGCGGTGTTGGATACGTCATAAATAACGAATTGATTATGGTTATCGGAACCATTAGTTATGTAGGCGTAACGGCCGGAAACATAAATGCTATAGGCGGTTACAATGGCCCCGCCTAACCGGGCGCCGCTTACTGCCACCGGGGCGGCTGGATTGGAAATGTCAATAATCGCGAATTGGCAACCGTTGATGGCTGTTCCGGAACAGGTAGCACTATCCGAGTCACTCTTGACAACATAGGCATAGCGGCCGGAAACAAAAACGCTTTGGGCGTTAACATCGCCGAGATCGATTCCACCCGCCGCCGTGATGGAGGAGGGATTGGAAATGTCATAGATGGAAAGTTCACAGCCGGTAAGAGTGGTACCGGAACAGGTGCCGCCGTTGGCAGTTTTGGTGGTATAGGCGTATCGGCCGGAAACATAAAGCCCATAAACATCGTCGGAGGATCCGATGGCGATACCGCCAAGATAAGTAGTGGAAGCGGTACCGGTGTCGTAAATTTGCAGCTCACAGCCTTTGGGCTCGGTGGTACCGGAACAAGTGGCAGAATTATTATCTTTTACGATATAGGCGTATCGGCCTACCACAAATATGCGGTCAGGGGAGGCACCACTGAGATCCACTCCGCTCCTGGATGTGGGGCTGGCACTAATCTGGTTCAAGAAATTCCCTCCCGTCAATGTCAATTTCTCCATCGGCGTGGTGGTGCCGATGCCGACGTTGCCGGTGGTGTAGTAAATATCATTTCCGGTAGTAACCCACTGGGTGCAAGCAACACAAGCGCCTTGAAAATCCACCGTTCCCTCAACCGTAAAATTACCCTTGATCAGGGCGCTGCCGCCAACCGACAAAAGCGAAGCCGGAGTAGCAGTCGCAACACCAAAGTTGCCGGTGCTGGTCGCAACCAGTAAACCGCCGGCGAAAGTGGAGGTGCCGGAAGTAACTGCCGTAAATGATGATCCGGTCAGGCCGCCTGTGATACTGCCGCCGGCCAACGTAAGGTAGTTACTGACAGTAATGTTGTCTGGAATGTGGGCGTCATCAAGAGTGGGCGCTGACTGGGCAATCACTCTTTGCAAATCGGCCAACTGGAGCTGGATGGATTGGCTAAGAGCGTTAACAGCCGAATTATCCACCGAGGTCTGCACAATGGTTTCGCGGATCACCGGGTTGGTAATGTTAGTGACATTAGAGCCGCCCACCGATTGCTGTCCGAATTGGGCAAAATACCCAGCAGGCGCCGGCGGAAGAATAAGCCGAATTTCCTGAATCACCGGCGTCTGTTGGACAACTCTTTCCGTGACAACCTCCCGTACTACCTGCGGAGGCGGCGCCGCTCCTTGCGGCTGAGGAACGGTAATGGACACCTCAACTCCTTGAGGCACAACTAACATGGTCGGCTGGATGCTGGAAATAAACTCCTGCAAAGAACGGGACGTGTGCTGTAGGTTGTTTACAGTCCTTTGCAATAAATCTTCGTTGTATACCGGCGGCCCTTCCGAAGTAATGGTGATGGTCACTTTCGGCAAGTCGGCATTAGAGGGCGGCTGGGGAACGCTGAAATTTATCTGAGCAAAGTCCTGAATTTTATGAAAACCTTCGCTGACATACGAAGGCTGTTTTTCTATTTTGTTTAATTCACCTACCGCTTGACTGAAAAAACTTTTTGTAAAAATATCTTCACTAACCAAGCTGGCACGAACTGAATAGGCTAAACCAAAAGTAAAACCTAAAAACAGGCCAATAAAAATCCAAAAAAACGCCGTTCTGGGCTTATTCATTCTACTTATGGGCTATTGGGCCCATACGTTAAATTATAGCTTAAAAACTAAGCGGAAATATTCGGGAGCTGTGTATAACTCAACGCCTATATATTTTTCACAGGTAAATGCTAAAATTAATTAGTAATGGTTAAATTGATAATTGTACTGTTGGGGCTGACTTTGGCCCTGAGCGCTTTCGCGCAAGCAGTCACGCAAGAAATAGTCTTTTCTATTTCCAATGGAGGCAATCCGGTTAACGCCGTGACTTTTTTTGTCTACCTCCCTAAAGAAATCAATCCGGCCAACTTAACGCCGGCAATGGTCTGGAACGAGCCTAATCGCACCTTGTCCATCAGCATTGCTAAAATGGGCTCCTATGAAAAAGTCAGCATTCCGGTAACGGTGTTGGGACAGCCCGGCAAATATAAAATCCAAGGGAAACTAACCGGCCAATGGACGCAGATCGGGCAAACTTTTGAAAGCGACCTGATCACCACCGAAGTAGAGATAAAAGGACTGGTTAAAGAAACGGTCACCGAAAGACTCCGGAGTATTCCCGGGGTGGCTGACGCTTTGAACAACGTGGCCGCGCCGGCGGTGGCCGCGTTGGGAGCAGTCGGCGCCGGCGCTTTAGCCGCCAACGCCGTTTCCACAAACGCGAACTTGGCTATCAACTTTCTTCAGGCGTTACGCTTTATCGGTTTTGGGCTTTTCTCCTGGCGCCGTTCAAAGCCTTGGGGCCGAGTTTACAACCAGTTGACGGGACGGCCGATACGGGGAGCTACTGTAAAGATTTTTGATTTTGCCTTCCAAAAAGTGAAAGATACCCAGTACGCCGACGCTGAAGGAAGGTTCGGGTTCACTGTCTCGCCGGGAACCTATTATCTGACCGTGTCCCGCAACGGCTTCAAAGAAGTAAAAACGGATTTGATCACAAGAAAAGAAGGCGAAGAAATGGTGAATCTGGAAATTCCTATGTTTTCGGAAACCGGCTTTCTTCCGCAGGTAAAACCGTTTTTAAAATTTTTGTTCGCGGTTGTTAAGTTCATCAACAAAATAAATCCATTGTTGTTGCTGCTGGGCACTCTTTTTAGTTTGTTTGTAACAATCACCTTGCCGAACACTTTTAACGCCGTGGTTCTGGGCGCCTATATTTTTATAGACTTATTAAAATTAAGCATGGCGAGCAATACTTTAAAATCATTTGGCACGGCCTTAGACAATAGGACGAAAATGCCTCTGGAGTTGGCGATTGTCCGGATCTTTGACGCGGAAAAGAATTGGCTGTTAACTACCCGAGTTACGGGCAAAGACGGCCGGTTTAAATTTCTGGTTACTGCCGGCAGTTATTATATAACCTGTGTTAAAAACGGCTACCAGCCGTACACCTCCCAGCCAGCCACCTTAAGCAGAGCTGGTTTGATAACTTGGGACATAAACCTAGAGCCAGCTGTTGGTATTTAGGCTTGTTTTTCTACGAGCTTGTGCTCCTGGACAATTTTGGCCGCAAAATCCCAATCCAAATTGGCGAAAAATGAGTTGACGTAGTCCTTGCGATTTACCCCGTAGTCCATAAAGTAGGCGTGTTCGTAAACATCTAAAACAATTATCGGAATCGCCCCCCAAACCGCGCCGACATTGTGAGCATCCGCGCCATAGTTGTGCAAACGATTGTCTTTAAAATCAAAGGCGAGCACCGCCCAGCCGCGCGAAGCGAGACCGGTGGCAACCATATCCAATTTCCAGGCAGCTAATGAACCAAAATCCTTCTCAATCATCTTCACTAAATCCCCCTTCGGCTGACCGACTTGCCCTGAGCCCGCCGAAGGGTCGCCGCCGAGGTGGCCGAAATAAACTTCGTGTAGTTTCATGCCGTTAACGGCAAAGGTTTCCTGGCGTTTCAATTCGCCGATATAACTAAAAACTCCGTTGGCTTCGGACTTGTCGGCCGATTCCAACTTCGTCTGGATCTCGTTAGTTTTTTTGACGTACCCCTCGTAGAGCTTGAAGTGCTCGTTGAGCATCTTGAGGGTTATGCCCGGGAGATCTTTCGCAAACTTGTTCTTTTCCGGCGCAAAATCCTTACGCATTAAGTTTATTGCTTGGTGTAAGCAAGTTTTATTTGCTGCTTGTCTTTAAGGACTAGATTGTTCAATTCCTGGCTCGGCTTGCCATCAACGGTCATTGTTACAGAATAACCGTCACGCTCGATCGTTTTACCCCAAAGCTGGAAAAAGTCGCCGAGGGCCCAGTCACGAATCGTTTGTGATTCAACATGCAAAGTGCCGGTAGTGTCATGGGTGTGAAGAGCATGCTCGCAGGAGCCTCCCAGCCCGATGTTGGCAGGCACCGTTTCGTCTTTTCCGTCCACGGTAATAGTCAAAACAGCATGGATGTGCATCACCAAGTCAACATTTGGGACAAGACAAGGCACGCCAGAACCGTCACCGGTTTCATTTGGCTTTCCTAATCTCGGAACAATAAACAACGCCAGCAAAAACACCGCGATACCGGCACCGATAAGAGTATTTTTGTATTTGCTCATATGTTTAACTTATTATAATATAGGTCAAGCGATACTACAATAGTGCTGCAATCCGGGATCGTCTAATGGTAGGACGCATGGCTCTGAACCATGAAATTGGGGTTCGATTCCCTGTCCCGGAACAAATTAAAAATAAAAATTACTGACAGGAATCGAACGCCGGAGCGATTTTTCCAGCAGGAAAAATCGTGAGGCGGTGCCCAGACCGAACTTTGCGAAGTTCGAGTCGCGGGCGATTCCCTGTCCCGGAACAATTATTATTTTTTATTTATCCAACGAATCAGCGCAATAATCACCAGTATTAACGCTGTCCAGACCAACAGCGTCGTGACCCAAAACATAAATCCGACACTGCCTATTCCGTATCCTAAGCCTTGCATCATTTGGTACATATTCTAATTTTACTATAACTTTTTTCTTCGCAATAGGAGCGCGTTTACCGCTACAATTACAGTACTCATGGACATGAACAGCGCCGCTAGCGCCGGCTGGAGAAGAATGCCACGCGATACAAGCACACCAGCCGCGAGCGGCAGAGCGACAATGTTATAACCGGTTGCCCAGAAAAGATTCTGAATCATTTTCGCGTAGGTAAGTCCAGAAAGGCGGAGGATCTTCGTTATATCACGAGGGTCGTTTCTTACCAAGATAATCCCGGCGGACTCAACGGCCACGTTGGTGCCGGCGCCGATAGCAATGCCGAGGTCGGACTGCGTGAGCGCGGGTGCGTCGTTGATGCCGTCACCCACCATTGCCACTTTTAATCCCCGCGCTTGCAGTTCTTTCACCTTCAACGACTTGTCTTGCGGTAAAACCCACGCGAAATACTCGTCGATCCTGAGCTCTCCGGCGACCCAGGCAGCCACATTTTCCGAATCCCCGGTGATCATCGCCACCTTTACGCCTTTTTCTTTAAGGCCGCGCACGGCCTCCCGTGATTCCTCTCGGATAAGATCGGCCAGCGCAATGGCGCCAATAATTTTTTTATTTTTCAGGACATAGATAATAGTTTTCCCTTTTTTGCCTTCTGTTTCGGCAAATCTTTCAATTTCTATCGGAACACCCGCTCCTTCCAGGATTGCCTGCCCGCCAACCAATATTTCCTCACCGCCAATTTTCCCTTTAACTCCTTTTCCAGCGAGGCGGATAAATTCTTGGATATCTAAGATTGCCAATTTGTCCTGGCGGGATTTTGCCATAATCGCTTTGGAAATAAAATGTTCCGAGCGGGAATCAACTGAGGCGGCAAATTGCAAAACTTCCTTTTCGGTTGCCGGCTTAACGGCCAAGATATCGGTCACGCCATATTCGCCTTTCGTCAACGTACCGGTTTTATCGAACAAAACCACGTCAATTTTACGAGCCAGTTCCAGCGCCAGGCGCTGTTTCACCAAAAAACCTTGCCGCGCCGCCATGGTAGTTGAGATAGTCGCCACCAGCGGGATGGCAAGTCCCAAAGCGTGCGGGCAGGCAATCACTAACACTGATACCATTCTCTCAAAAGCAAAACCCACGCCAGCCTTCGAAAACGCCCACAAAATAAAGGTGGCGACGCCGCTGGTTATAGCGATCAGTGTAAGATAAAAAGCCGCGCGGTCGGAAAGTATCTGGAGTTTCGATTTGGAAGCCTGGGCCTCGGCAACCAAACGCATTACGCCGGCCAGAAATGTATTTTCGCCGACTTCGGTGATTTTAATTTCCAAAGCGCCATCTTCATTAATCGTCCCGGCGAGCGCCTTGCTTCCGATAGTTTTACCAACCGGAGCCGACTCTCCAGTGATCATTGATTCGTTGACGTCAGCACTGCCCTTGATTACTTTTCCGTCAGCTGGAATTCTGCCGCCGGGACGGACCAGAACTACATCTCCAGCTTTTAGCTCCGATATCGAAACGGTCTTTATTTCGCCGCTATGGATAACCTCCGCGGTATCCGGTAAAAGTTTGGAAAGCTCTTTAAGCGCGCCCTGCGCTCTCTGTACCGCCCGCATCTCTATCCAGTGGCCCAACAGCATTACGGTAATTAACGTGGTCAATTCCCAAAATAGGTTATCTTTGCCGGCAAAAAAACCGTAAACACTGTACAGATAAGCAGTGGAGATCGCGAGAGCGACCAGCGTCATCATTCCAGGCATTTTCGCTCTCAGCTCCCGGACTGCGCTGGTTAAAAATATCCAGCCGCCATAAAAAAATATCGCCGAACCCAAGACTAGTTCGGCGTATTGCACGCCGGGCAAAGACGGCGCTAACTTGATCACAATCACCGGAATAGTCAGCAACAAACTTACTAAAAATTTATTCCGGAACATCGCGACGCTGTGGCCAGTGTGTTTATCCGGCGCTTCGCCAGACGGCTTATTATGGCTCATAACCAAACCCATCCCGCATTCCGGGCAAATACCTGGAGAATCCCGGCGTATGTCCGGATGCATTGGGCATGTGTAAACCATTTAAATCCTAATCTAGATTTTCAGATAGCGCCTAACTGCCACTGCCGCTGAAGTGGCGCCCAGCGCAACACCGAAAAAGAGCTGATAAAAAACAAATTGAGGAACATGGCTGCCAAGATAGGCGGACAGCGACAAATCCGGTATGAAAGCGTGGACATAGGGCGAAATAAACACTATCAGCGGCGTGGAAACAATAATACCGGCCAAAGCGGCGAGTAGTCCGTAGATAACCCCGGCAACAACATACGGCCCATTAATAAATTTATTGGAAGCGCCTACCAGCCGCATGACTCCCAGTTCTTCGCGGTTGGAATAAATCGCCAGCCGAATGGTGTTGAAAGTTACCAGCACTGCGACTAGGGCCAGAAAAATCGTTATCCCTACGCCGGCGACCCTTACTGTATCGATAATTCGCGCCAATCGGTCAATGGCTTCTTTATTTTCTCCGTAAGTAACTTTTTCAATAATGGGCTTAAGCTGATCGGTTTCGAGATAGCCGGCAATGGTTGGATACATATTCGGATCTTTAGCTTTAATGTTTAGAGAAGCGAGCAGTGGGTTGGTCTGTAGTTCGGCAAGGGCCTGAGAAATAGTGTCGTCGCTATCGTGGTTTTGTTTAAAAATCGCCAGAGCCTTTTCGGAAGAAATATATTCTACCGCCCTCACCTCCGAAAGCGATTGCAACGCGTGTTCGAGTTTAACGATATCGTCCTCCGGAGCAGCAGATTTGAAATAAACGCTAATATCAATTTTATCCTGCAAAGAAGCCACCGCCGAGTTGGAAATTACGCCAAAAATGGTCAGGCCGTTAAATACCAGGATAGCCAGCACCATAATCACCGTGGTGGTAGCGGAAAGCAGCCCGTTGCGGGAGAAGTTTTGCAAACCGAATTTTAGAATTCTAAAAAATGTGGTGGCCATAAACGTTAGCTACAGTTCATAATTTCCGCGAGCGTCATCTCTTATAATTTTACCATTTTCGAGCGCGACAACTCTTTTCCGCAGTTTATTGACAATATCCTTGCTGTGCGTGGCCAGCACGACGGTCGTGCCCAGTTCGTTAATTTTCAGAAGCAAATTCATGATTTCATTCGCGTTCACGTGGTCCAGATTGCCAGTCGGCTCGTCGGCAACTATCACGGCCGGCCGGTGGATCATCGCCCGCGCGATCGCCACTCGCTGTTTCATGCCGCCGGAAAGTTCGTCCGGAAAATTATCTTTTTTATCTGCAAGTCCCACCAGGTCCAGCATCTGCGGCACTAGTTCTTCGATTTCTTCTTGGGCTCGCCCCTCTACCTCTAAGGCAAAAGCGATGTTTTCATAAGCTGTCTTGGTCGGCAGTAATTTAAAATCCTGAAAAACAATTCCCACCTTTCTTCGCAACTGGGGGAGTTCGTCTGGTTTCAGTTTATTTACTTCGTAAGAACCGACCAGCACCCTCCCCCTGGTCGGTTGGTCCTCACCAATGAGAAGTTTTATAATAGTGGACTTGCCGGCACCGGATTTTCCGACAATGGAAATAAATTCCCCCGGCGCCACTTTGAAGGTAATGTCACTTAAGACAGCTGTGTCGCCATATTGTTTTGAAACATTGTTGAACGCAATCATAAAATTAGCCACTAGCCACTAGCCACTAGCCACTAGAAAATGCTAGTCGCTAATCACTAGTCGCTAACTACTTCTTACAATTGTAGCTCTGCTTCGATGAACTTATCAAGTTCGCCAGCCAGCACTTTATCCGGCTGGGATGATTCTACATTAGTCCGATGATCTTTCACTTTTTTATACGGATTGAGCACGTAAGAGCGGATCTGGTTTCCCCACTCCGGCTTTACTTTGGTGCGCAAATCGGAGAGCTGTTGTTTCTGCTGGGCAATCATCAGCGCCATTAACTTAGACTTCAGAAGCGACACCGCCTTTTCTTTGTTCTGGAGCTGGGAGCGCTCTTGCTGGGAAGCCGCACTGATGCCTGTTGGTAAATGAACGACGCGCACTGCCGTCTCCCTTTTATTAACATTTTGCCCGCCGGGACCGCTGGAACGCGAAAACTCCACCTTCAAATCTTCCGGTGGAATTATCAATTTTTTATGCTCAATGTCTTGAAAAATCGGCACCACCTCCAACAGCGCGAAAGAAGTGTGACGTAATTGTTTAGAAGAAAATGGCGAGATGCGCACCAAACGATGCACGCCCATCTCGTGTTTCAGTGTCCCATAAACAAATTCGCCGTAGACTTCCATGCCCAAATCTTCTGTCTGCACCACTTTCCAACCGCGTTTTTGCGCGTACTTAATATACATGCGGAAAAGCATACCTGCCCAATCTTTGGCGTCATCCCCACCCACGCCCGCGTAGATCGTCAGGTGCGCCGGGCCGTTATCGTATTTTCCTGTTAGTGCCTTGAACATGATCGTTGGAGCCACCTCCCGGATTCGAACCGGGGACCTCTGCTTTACGAAAGCATTGCTCTACCAGCTGAGCTAAGGTGGCGCTTCTGTTATATTATCGCATTTGGGCTTATTTTTCAAAGGAAAATGTGTTATATTGCTATCAGTTCTTCATTGAAAGGAGTTTGTATGACGCGCAATGAATTGATCAAGAAAATACGCAGCGCTGACCCCAATGACTTTCATCAATTTCATGAAATCCTGATGACAGGATCTGATATGGGCCTGTGGAATGAAAAATCTCTGGCTCATGAATTCGACACTTCGTACTCCACCACCCGCAGATGGATAAGCGGTGCAAATGCTCCGCTTCCCGCAATGCGTCGAGCGGTCTACCGGACGTTTATTGAAAAATTCCAAAATTCCCGCTAGTCGGGAATTTTTTATTGGAGCGGATGACGGGAATCGAACCCGTGTCTCAACCTTGGGAAGGTCGCATTCTACCACTGAACCACACCCGCATACCCACCCTCTAACCTACCACACCAAAGCGCACAAACTCTAGGCGAAGGCGGGCTTGGTATTTTGGAACGTCCCGCAGGCGATTTGGCTTGGCTGGTTCGTTATAATTTTTCCTTAACGAACCGCAAAATCGCCGAGGGTGAAGAAAACTTTTCCGCAGGAGAAAAGTTATTGTGTTTCCAGAATACCAGGCCCGCCAAAGCTATTGTGTGCTTAAAACAACTTTATTTGTAGCCCAGCCAAACTCCGGTGTCAAAATGATAACGTGAGCCATTTTTTCCGCGTCTGCCAGCCACTCGTCAAGTTTCCGTTGCTCTAAAAATAGGCGCCCATCCAACAATTCCTTTTCCGCCTGCGGAATCAGGACCAGAACTTTGAAATCGTCCACGTTCATGCCATATAAAAGTCTGGCCGCGTCAGCGAGAGCTTTACTGTCCATTTTTTGTTCCCCAATTTTATTGTCCAAAATCGAATCAAAGTCACTGCCAGTCCTTTGTTTAAGTTCCGCATTAATCAGAGATTTGTCGATCAGATCGTTGAGCGCCGCGCGACGCAATTCTTTTTGAAAATCCGCGCTTCTTAAGTCAATCTGCTTTTGTTTGGCAAGTGTTTTCGCGTAATACTGGAACGCCACCGAGTATTCGTTATTAAAATCCTTCGCGGCGATCCACTTTCCATTTACGGTCGCTATTGGATAATGTCCCAGGTGAATAAAGTAATAAAATCCGACACCTATAAAAACTGCCAGCAAAAAGGTCAGGTAAAACCATTGGAATTTGTGTATATGCTCTTTCATTACTGTATTTTAATAAGTTTTTCGCCCGGCCGCTTGTAGTCAAATTTGGCTTTCAGCTCTTTTGCTAAATTCTCGGTCTCGGAAAAATAGCCAAGATCGGCCTCGAGTTGGTCCTTGTCCGCGCTTAGGTTTTTCACCTCGACACGCGTCGCTTCCAACCGAGCACCGACCTCAGTGTTGTTTTTATACAAATGGTAAAGCTGGACGCTTAAACCGCCTAAGATAACAACTGCCGCAAGCCACGCCAATGCTTTCATGCTTTCAGTATACTAGTGCCAAGTCGCTAGTGGCTAGTGGCTCATTTCTTCAACAGCTCCTTAAAGATACGCGCCGAGATCTTGATGTTGGTACTAGTGCCGCGCTCCTTCAGGCGCTCCTTGCCGCGCTGCTGCTTTTTCCAAAGTTTCATCTTGCGCGTCCGGTCACCGCCAGTTTTTCCAAAACTGCCTAAAAGTTTCCGCATTGCCGGAATCGTCTCGCGAGCGATAATTTTCCCACCAACAACTCCCTGGATAGCCTGAATAAATTGTTGTTTAGGCAAAAGTTCTTTTAATTTTTCACAAGTTGAGCGCGCTTCCCGTTCGATGTCTTTTTTAGGTAAAATGCGGGTTAATCCCGGAACGACATTTTCCGCGACATGAATCTCCAATTTTGCCACATCCGCCGACGCGTAGCCAGTTAGCTCGTAATAAAACGACGCGAATCCCTGAGAAACGGATTTTAATTTATCGTCAAGGTCGCGGATGAGATCGGCGAGCGGCAGATCGGCTTTGACCACTACTTTATTTTTGCGCGTCTCAGTGGTCATTGCGGAAAACCGAAAAATTTCTTTTAGCCGGATAATCGCTCCCAAATATTCCGGCGGCGTGACGATTTCCGTTCGCGTCATCGGCTCTTCGGCACTCCGGTAATCGTTGGGGAAGTCCTTCGGGTTGGTAATTAACTGGCCGTCCACTCTATAAGCCACCGAAGGGAAGCTGTGGACGGTTTCCACCTTGAATTCGCGCGCCAAACGCTCAGCAATAATTTCAAAATGAAGTCGTCCCAAAAATCCTCCTTTGAATCCCCGGCCCAGTACCTCGCTCGCATCCGGCTCAATGGTCAGTGAAGCATCGGTTAGTCGCAATTTCCCTAACGCTTGCTTAAGCTCGTCATATTGATCGCCCTCTTCCGGATAAAAGGACACGAAAACTACTGGATTGGGTTCGGCATAGCCGGCCAACTGTTTCACAGCTGGGCTTATGGAAAGAGTGTCGCCTATTTTCAATTTTCCCGGATCTTTCAGACCCGTCGCAACATAGCCAATCTCACCGGTTTTCAATTTTTCCGCTGGTTTTAATTGAGGTAAAAAATATCCAATCTCTTTCGCTTTGGCAAGAGCTTTAGTGGCGAGAAGGTAGACGTCTTGGTTGGTAACAAACTCTCCGTCAAATACCCGAATGAACGCAATAACGCCCTTGTGTTCGTCATACAGCGAATCAAAAATTAGACCGCGTCCGATTTTCTCTTGTGAACCCTTCGGCGGCGGCACCTTACTCGCTATCGCTTCCAGTAATTTATCCACTCCTTCGCCTGTTTTCCCGGAAACTTTCAAAATTTCTTCGGTGTCAACGCTGATTAAATCTGCCAAGTCCGTCAGCGAATCTTGTATCTGCTCCGGCTGGGCAACGTCAATCTTATTCACAGCGCCAATAATTTTTAGTCCGGCCCGGCGAGCGCTTTCATAATTTGCGAGTGTCTGTGCCTGAATTCCCTGCGTCGCGTCCACTAAAAGCACCGCCCCCTCCACGGCGGCCAGCGCGCGGGAAACTTCATAAGCGAAGTCGGAATGGCCGGGTGTATCAATTAAATTCAAAATGTAATTCTGCCCGTTCAGGGTATAGGTCATTCTCACTGGCGCCATCTTAATGGTAATTCCCCGTTCCCTTTCCAGCTCCATTTGATCCAAAAACTGCGGTTTCATCAGCCGTTTTTCCACGGTACCGGTAATTTCCAGCAACCGATCTGCTAAAGTAGATTTTCCATGGTCAACGTGGGCAGTAATTACAAAATTTCGGATGTTGCTCATAAAGAGTCCCAAATAGTATATAATAAAACCTATCGCTGTTAAAAGGCGGTTTTTTATGGAACAAGGAGAAGTAAAACTGGCCAGAACTCTTGGGTTAGGGTCAATTATTTTGCTAGGTGTCGGCGCTTTACTCGGCGGCGGCATTTTTACCTTACTGGGACCGGCCGCCGGCTTGGCTGGTCCCGGACTATTTCTCGCCATGCTGTTAGGAGCCGGCGTCGCTTTCTTAAATCTTCAGATGTATATCGCTCTCGGCACGACTTTCCCGGAGGCTGGCGGCGGATACCTCTGGGTAAGTAAGGGACTCGGGAAATTCCAGGGGTTTCTGGCCGGCTGGATGAGTTGGTTTGCCCACTCGGCAGCCGCTGGATTGTACGCGCTTAGCTTTGGGTTCTATGCCTATGAACTCGTAAAAATAGTGACCGGCAATGATTTTGGCCTGGAGCTTTTTTCCATAGAAAAAATAGTGGGCGCTTTGGTAGTTCTCGTTTTTGGATACTTTCAATGGAAAGGGGCGAAAACCAGCGGGCAAGCCGGCAACGTCATCGCCGTATTCCTTTTAGTAATCCTCGGTTTGTTTATTGTGTTCGGAGCTTTTAAAGTTTTTACCGAACCGGCGCAATCACTCGGCAACTTCACTCCGCTTCTGCCGTCAGGAATTTTGGGGGTCTTGGCCGCGGCTAGTTTTTTTTACATCGCCTTTGAAGGTTCGGAGATTCAGGTACAGGCAGGTGAGGAAACAAGAGATCCTAAACGAACTATCAAGGTTGGGTTGATTGCCTCGTGGGGCATAGTCAGCGCAATCTATCTTTTGACTTCATTGATTATTATGGCGGCCACTCGCGATGGAGGGCCGATTTGGCAGGTTGTGGCTGGTTGGGGCGAGGGCGCCGTCACCAGGGCCGCTCAAAGCTTTATGCCGTTCGGGCATTTCATCATGGTAGTCGGCGGGTTGCTCGCTAACCTCGCCGCCCTAAACGCTACCATCTACTCTTCAAGCCGGGTTTCCTACGCCCTGGCGAGGGACAAGAACGTCTGGTCGCGGCTTTCCTCAATTCACCTTCGTAATCTGACGCCGCACTTAGCTGTTATCGCTTCCATCCTGCTTATCGTCGCGATGGTGGCTTTCTTGCCGCTTTTCGATGTCGCCAGTCTTGCCAGCCTGCTCTTTATTCTGCTCTTTCTTCAGTTGAACATCGCCGGCATTAATATTCACTACAAGTGGCCGGACACGCCGTGGTATTACAAAATCCCCCTTTTTCCGGTCTTGCCGCTGATTGCTATTGCTGTTTATGTAGTTTTGGGATTCACGTTGATTCAGGTTAATCTGACCGCTTGGGTAATCGCCGCCTTCTGGGTCTTGCTCGGATTTGTAAACTATTTTGCTTACGCCCAAACCCAGAGCCGCGAAATTTTTGAAACCGGCATCGTTTATGAGCAAGCCGCCCGAATCGGCCCGAAAACCGGCAAGCGGATTCTTTTGCCCCTTGCTCCAAATCTTTCTTGGGAAGAAATAAAAAACTTGAGCGAAACTGCTTTCGCCTTAACCAGTAAATTCGATGGCGAATTGGTTATTGTGCGCATCCATGAAATTCCGCCGGCACTTCCACTCAATCAATCGACGATAAAACCCGAGGTATTGGAGGAAGAAAAGAAATTCTTCGATCAGCTTACTTTGCTGGTTGCCGAGTACAATCAAAGAACTGGCCCTGAAATAAAAGATATTAATTTCCACAGTTTTATTCTCATCGGACGCGATGTGGTGGATGTAATTTTGGACGTGGTTAAGCAAGAGGACTGCGACCTCCTGATTCTCAATTGGTATGGCTACACCCAGACTCAGGGCGTTATTTTATCTAGTAAAATTGATCGCATTCTGCGGGAATCCAAGTGCGGTCTCTTGGTTGTGCAAGATGCCAAGCCCTTTAAATCCGTTCTGGTTTCTGCTCATCCATCAGCGCGGGGGCCTTATTTGGAACTGATCGGAGAAATTGCCGGCGGCCTTCGCGACTACTTCAAACCAACGATGGAGCTCTTCAGCGTAATCAGGCAGGAAATCCCGACTTACCTCAAGCCTGACCCGAGTGTGATGCTGAATGCTATGGGACTGAAGAAAAAGGATTTTGATGAAATCAATCTTGTTTCTGGACGCTCGATAGCCGGCAGTATTTTGGAAGAGGCGCGGAAGAAAAATCATGATCTGATTATTATCGGCTCCGCCCGTCCGAAATTTCTTTCTCACTTTAAATTAGGCAGCGTGGCGGAGGTTCTCGCTAAAGACGTCAATACGTCGTTGATGATTGTCCGCGGCCACGAAGGCGCCGCTGAAGCACTGATAAAACGAATCTTGCTAAAACTGAAGCCATAGGCTAAGTTTTGAACTTTTGTGCTATACTGAAATTAGTCCCGCTGTTAAGATTCCGGATCAAATACTTTATTCAGGGCAAGGTAATAGCTCTTCCGGCTTTGGTCGGAACGATGAACCCGCCCACTATGCTGTCCCCATGTACTTCACATATCGCAGCAGTTTGACGGAGAAAATTTTTAGACAGATCCGCGACGCGCGAGCCGAGCAATAGACTCTATTGCCGGCGAGCGCAACAAAGGAGCTGGCCAAAATTTACCCGCCCCTTCGGGGTAGCGGAAAAATGGCCGATTTCATTGTCGCTTTCGGCGTAGAGTAGAATCTACACTTACGCCTCAGCTTCGCGAACTCGTCTCATTTTTCCGCTATCAAATTCTGGTGGGATATGTGAAGTACAGGGGCTGGCGGATACATTCTTTCCGAGGATCTTACGCGAGACTAAAAAAGCGGCGTGAAGCCGCTTTTTTTATTTTACTTGACTTGGCAAACTCCACAATTCTGGCAATCCATCTTTATCGGTATCGCCAAGACACCGAGCGACAAGGCGGTCAAAAACCAGTAAACGCCCTGCAAACCGAGTACCGGGCTGTTTTGCAAAACTGCCACCCAGCCGACCACCGAAGCCAGCAGGCTCAAACCCCACAGCTTCTTCCAAATCCTACATTTCCAATGTTGGTTCATAATAATTTTAAAAATTAGAGGCGACCTTTCGCGATACTTTTTATTATAACATTGTAACAAAAGCGACCCGTTATGGGTCGCTTGATTGATCTTAAAACTGACTGGCGATTTTCTCCGCGGTTCGGTGAGCCTCAACCGGCCACTTGGTGGAATCCGTGGTATCAGTCGTGGCGAAAATATGGAAAGACAGCTTCTTCAACTCGAATGTTCCGCCATTTTTGGAATTCCAGCGATAATGATTGGGCGTTCGCCGCCACATCTCGCGAATAGCAATCGTCGCGCTTTTGAAAAAACTTTCCGGGCTGTACTTAGCGGAAAGCAGACGTTCGATCATCACGTCCCGCTCGGCATAAACTCGCACATACAAAACCTTTGTGCCATTTTTTTTGGCTTTTGCCTGCAAACTCGCTCGCTTCTTGGCATCAATCGCGTCGGAATCCAAAACCACGTTACTACCTTTCTTGATGGCCTCCATCGCAACATCCTCGGCAATCATGCGCGCTTTGTCGTAACGTTCTCCCTTCGCATGCAATTCCAGACGAATGTCGTCGCCAGTGATAATGGTAGCGCCAAGTAGAGGAGCGATCGTCTTGGCAACAGAAGTCTTTCCAGAGCCAACCAAACCAACCATCGCGACAATGACGGGATTTTTTGTCTTCCTCTTTGGGATGTTGAGCTTCGCCATAAAATTACATTTCGCGTCTTCCTCTCCCTTATTTAACCGCTCAAAGCGGTGTAGCGTCAAGGAAATCGCTGTGGACAAGATCGCTTGCTTGGCAGTTTCCAGCACAAATCCTCCTTATAAAAAGTTCTGACAAGAAAATAACACGCCTACAGTTAAAAGTCCAGAATAAACTTTGGCGCAAGCCGGATTGGTCTGCGGCACATCCCGCAGGCGAGCTAGCTTGGTTGGTTGATTATAATTATTCTCTTAATCAACCATAGCTCGGCGAGGGTGAAGAAAAATTTTTCGCAGGAAAAAATTTATTCTGGTGACGCAGGGCAGTCCGGCTTGAGAGCCAAAGACACTTAAAACATGATATCTTCTTCCGCTCTCTTGTACGCATGAATTTCCGAATCCTTGAACCACAGTTTTATTTCCGCTTCGGCTTCGGCAACATTTCCGGAAGCGTGTACCAGGTTACGAATGCCGCGCTTCTGGGCGTTGGCGAGAACGGCGGAATCTACCGAATAATCGCCGCGGATCGTACCCATTTCCGCCTGCGACGGCATCGTGTTGCCGACAAGCTTTCTCACCATTTCTACCGCGTGTAAGCCCTGTACTACCATCTTTACTACCGGCGACTCGGCCATAAAATCCACGATCCAGCCATGCACCATCTTGCCGATCTTCACCGGATCGTCCGTGCCAATTTCTTTTTCGGCGTCCAATCCATGCTTTTGATAAGTCGCGAGCGTTTTTTCGCCCATCGCTTTCAGATTTTCCGACGAATCGGAATAATGCTTGCCCAGTTCGTCTTTGGTGGCCTGGAACATTTGCAAGGCAATAATCTTTAAGCCGCGCTGTTCAATTCGCCGAATAATTTCCCCGATCAGCCCTCTTTTAACACCATCGGGCTTTATTAATACCAACGTCTGCTCTTCTTTGAGTTTCATAAAATTGCGATTTTACTATTAGTTATTTACTGATCTTGATATGTAATTCTTTCAGCTGCTTCTCATCAACTTCCGACGGCGCGTTGCTCATCAAGTCTCGTCCGTCGCCGGTTTTCGTAAACGCAATTACTTCGCGGATGTTCGGCTCGTTGAGCAAAAGCATCATCAGGCGGTCAAAGCCGACCGCCGCGCCTCCGTGCGGCGGCACACCGTAGGAAAACGCCTCAATCATATGGCCGAACTTATCCATAATAACATTGTTCTTATAGCCTAAAAGTTCGAAGGCTTTCTTTAATAATTCCGGCTTGTGGTTACGGATACTGCCGCCGGCGATCTCAAAACCATTAAGAATGAGGTCGTATTGCATTGCCTTGACACCGCTCAAATCTTCCTCACTGTCGGGTAAATTTCCGCCCTCCGGCATACTGAATGGGTTGTGGCCAAAATCCCATGCCTTTGTATTCTCGTCGTATTCATAAAATGGAAAATCCACGATCCAGGTGAGGGAGAGTTCGTTTGCATCATTTTTGTCTTTGCGTAGATCCGGTTTGTCGCTCTTATATTTCTTCATCGCCTCCGCGTGGTTTAAACGCGGGAACGGCACGGCAGTAATGTGCTTTTCGGGATAAACATTTTTTACCAGCTCCACGATAAAGCTCTCAAGATAATTCATCACGTCTTCGCGTTCCACAAAACTCATTTCAAAATCAATCTGGGTAAATTCCGGCTGGCGATCACCGCGCGTGTCTTCATCACGGAAACAGCGGGCGATCTGGAAATAACGCTCCAGACCGGCCACCATAAGCAGTTGTTTATACTGCTGGGGCGCCTGCGGCAACGCGTAGAATTTTCCCGGATACAATCGTGACGGCACGAGATAATCACGCGCTCCTTCCGGCGTGGACTTGCCGAGAATCGGCGTCTCCACCTCAACGAAATCGTGCTTTTTAAAATACTCGTCCACAAATGCCAGCGTTTTGGAACGGGCGCGAAGATTCTTCTGCATACGGGCGCGCCGCAAATCCAGATAGCGATACTTCATCCGGTTTTCCTCGCCAATTTCGCGGCCATCGCTGGTAACATCGATCGGCGGCGTTTGCGCTTCGGTAAAAACTTCCAACGCAGTCGCCTGGACTTCATATTCGCCGGTGGGTAAATTAGGATTTACCATGCTCGCCGGGCGCTTGGCGACCTTACCGGAAATTTTCACTACCCACTCGGGCCGCAGCTTGTCGCACGCCGCGTACATTTCTTTTCCGGCAAAAACAATCTGGGCAATCCCGCTCCGGTCCCGCAAATCAATAAAAATAATCTTCCCGTGATCCCGCCGGACATCCACCCATCCCATCAGCTCCACCTCTTTGCCCTCGTGTTTTACTATATCCGCAATAAGAGTCCGCATGAATAAAATATTATCACAAGAAACTAAAAATAAAAATCTGCCACTTCAGTGGCAGATTAGAAGTCTTTAGGTAAAGTCATGTTCGTCTTCAGGGTGCTTTTTACCATGATTGTAATCCCCACCCACCCCATTCTTTAGTATCTGTTTATATGTCGCGATTGTTTTTTTTGCATCTCTATTACTTCCCGAGACTTCGCGTTTGCCAATTCATATTTTCCAAGGCAGTCCTTATAGATCTCAACTAGTTCTAAGCAATCACTCGTAACCTTATAAATCTTACTGGAACGCCCCCAGAAAAAGCTCGCGACAATGGTGACCACTACTAAGATAATGATGATTGCCATAGCAAGTCCCTCACTCAAAGAACATTCCTATATTAACGATACTTCTCTATTTTTGTAAAGTTAGTTAAAAACCTTAAGATTGCCGCCGTCAAAAATAAATTTCACCGTACCGCCCTGGTCGGTGCGGAAAATCTGCGCGCCGATATCAGCGAGATTCTCAAGCGTCCGTTTAGTCGGATGGCCGTAGGTGTTGTGTAAACCAGCCTCAATAACTGAAAATTGCGGGTGAACGGCCCGAAGAAACTCCGGCGAACTGGAGGTCTTGGAGCCATGGTGCCCAACCTTCAAAATCTGCGCCGAAAGATTGTACCGCTGAATTAATTCGTCTTCTGTGTCCCGACCGATGTCGCCGGTATAAAGCGCGCGCAAACCTTTTTCCCGAAACATCATTACGATACAGCCATCGTGGACAACCGAACTCGCCAAATCTTTCGCATTGGGAGAAATCACGTCAAATCTCGCGTCGCCATATTTAATCGCATCGCCTTCTTCCAAAACCAAATGCTTCGCCCCGTTTTTGTTAATTGCGTTCACAAAATCCGCGTAAGCGCTGATCGGAGCCGAATTGCCGTTATCAATAATCGCGCCAACCTGATAGCTTTTCAGCACGTCAATCAGCCCGCCATAATGATCCAGATGAGGATGGCTCAAAATCACAAGATCGATGTAACGATCGAACGGCGGCAGAATCTTACCGAGTTCGTCCAGCACCATGCCGTTCGGCGGCCCGCCATCAATTAAAATTTTCACGTTGCCCGGCAAAACCACCAGCTCACTGTCCCCCTGCCCGACGCTAAGAAAGTAAAGTTGCGTCTTGCCGGAATCGGCGCTAAAAGCCACCGACCGCCAAATAAAAATATTCGCCGCAATTAAAATTAAAATGGCTGGCGTGATAAGTTGATTTGATTTTTTATCAGTTTTTGTTTCCATTATAATTTATAACATTTATCGGCCGTTCGGCTGGCAACTGTTATATTTCTAAAATATTGTCGTCATCGATTTCACCTATTGTTATTATTCTGACAAATCGATAAAGATTTTTTCTAACTAATGTCTCGGCTAAGTCTTGATCTAATGGATTCTTGCCAAGAAAAACGCTTTTTTGGAGAGAGCGAAATCCCTCGCTCAATAAGTTTGCTACTAGCCACTTTCGATCACCCCGCCTAGATTCCGGAATATCGAAAAATACAACCCTCCATTTTTTATCCCATGCCAATTTTTCTTTTGACTTTAATTTATTAATCACCCACTCTCCCGTTTTAGTAGGGATGTAGTGCTTACCATACCGAGCTATCAAGCCTCTACTTTTAAGTCGGGAAATTATCATGCGGACATTTGAGTCCTTCAGATTTTCTAGCGCTTCGTAGTGCTGGTCGAAATCTTTGGCGTCCGCTATAGCGCGTAAACTCTGTCCAAGTGTCTTTCTTGGATTCGCTAAAATCTCATTGATAAGCAACTTACCCCGCTCGGTGATTAGTTTAAGAAGCGCGATAGTTACTATTCCAAATTTTCTTTTAATCATTAGATTTTATAACATTTACTGGCCGAACGGACATTAAGTGTTATATCACAGGATATAGTTTATTATCCTAGAGCACCAGTGAATCACGCCAAGTTCATAGCCGAGAAACACGCTGGTGGGCCAACTGATTATCCAAGTAAGTGTCATGGAAAAAATTGCCGCAAAGCCGATAAAAAAGCCCAGCGCCATAGTAAGCGGTATAAACTCCAAAATTAAAATGTTGGAAATAATGCCTATTGGTGAAAAATAGCCAAATTGGTAAAGAAGCAACGGCAGGACGGCGAGCTGAGCGGAACTGGTATTCAGGAAATGCTCCCGCCACTGGAAAATTCCCGGCTCGTCTTTCAAATTCAGCCACTTTTGAATAAACGGCCGGAGATAAACTATGCCCAATAGCGCCGCGAAGGATAGTTGAAAACCGACGTCAAAAACTAAAATAAGCGGATTAATCAGTACCATCACCAATGCCGCGGCGGCCACGGCATTGCGGAAATAAAAAACCCGGCCGGTTTTGTCGGCAAGCAATACCAGTCCGGCCATAATCGCCGCTCGCACAACCGACGCCTGCGCTCCGGTCATGATTACAAAGCTGACTATAAATAAAACCGCAATCGGAAATCTGAATCGTTTCGTTACCCACCAGGTGCCTAAAATACCCAAAATAGTTTTTACGATTATAGAAATATTGAATCCGGACAGCGCGACCAGGTGGCTGGTGCCACTCAAGCGCATTGCTTCTTTAAAATCATCGGTGAACATGGAGGTATCTCCGAGGATCAGCCCGGACATAAATGTCGCTTGGTTAAATGGCAAAACTTTTTGGAAAGTCGCCTCAAAAAAATCTTTTATTTTGAGCAGCCGCGCCTTGATTAGATAGCCCTGATTTTTAGTGAGCACCGCCACTTCCGGCCGAAGCATCAAACCGAAAATTCCTTCTTTCGTGAAATAATTTTTTAACTGATCCGGTACGTGCTGAATTTTTCCCGTGATTTTTACCCGGTCGCCATATTCATAGACCGGATACTGCGGCACAGAAAGCTGGATGTCATCTACAACTACTTTCTGTCCCCTGATCCCGTTTTCCGTCGCGCTAACGATTCCCGTGAACTCAACCTTCTTATCGAAAATGATCTGCCGATCCTGCGTGTAATAGTCGTAAGCGAAATAATAGCTGGCACCCAGAAACATAACCAAACCAAGCGCCACTACCCCGCGGGGTAGTGGTAAAAACTTCAATGATAGAAAAGGCAGAGTCGCTAGGGTCAATAAAATTAATATGGCAGCGGTTAAAATATTGCCGGTAGCGCTAGCTATCAGCACACCGGCGAGAAAAAACACAGATGCCCAAAAGAAAATGTCGTGAATTCTCATTTGAAATGAATGGGCGCATTTTAACAAAAAACCCGTGGCTTAACCACGGGTTTGTATTTTATTGGTTTCGTTTTAGATTTTTCGGAGCGAAGATAGCGATACAGAGCGCGACCGGAGCGATGAAGATCGTGTAAGGCCAGGCCATCGGCGGTGTTTTCAGAACCAGGTGCGCGAATGGCAGGAGCAGAAGCGGTAGCGTCATCAAGACACCCGCCGTTACCGCCGCGCGCATACTCCAGACGCGCATCGCATACATTACCGTCACTCCCATAAAAAAGATGTCGCCATTGCCAAGCAGATGGTCGGCAAAGCGAAATCCTACCGGAAATGGGAAATGCTGCATGAAGTTGCTCCGGAACATGGCGATATACCAGCCGGCGTCCAACTCATCCGCGACCTCAGCTCTAGAGGATGGCAAGGCCGACGCGGTGACGCTTGTACACCAGACGAGGTAAATGTCTAGCAATATAATCACGATGAAAATCGAGATGAACGCGGATTTAGTAAGACGGGTAGCAAAGTTGAGTGAAATTAGCAGCACAAGAAAAACAAGGATATTGCCGACAATCGTAGGATTGTAGAGCATCTTCATAATCAGCAACGGCCCGAGAATCAGGGATGGCAGCACGCTCAACGCTTGCTTGCGACCCTTCAGTAGATAAAGAAGGACCTGAGCCAGCATTCCGGAAAACCCGAGAAACAGCAGCGTTCCCAGAATTCCAATAAACAAAATTTGTCCATAACTTAGCCCATACGCGATAGGCACCGGCTTAGCTCCGGGACCTGCTGTCACCCCGCTCATGGTCTTCACCAGCAGGATATTAACCATAAACGAAAGAATGAAAATGCCGACAAATTTCAATTTCCAAGTATTCTTTTGGCCTTCGTAGACACCATGGCAATACTTGTAGAGAAAGATCGCCGCAACCCACGAAAGTGCCGCGAAAAACACGAGGCCGATGTATCCTGTCAAATTGCACCCCTTTCAAACAACTACCACAAACTTACGCCTTCTACTTCACTTTGGCAATAACACCACCACCGAGCATTATGCCCTTCGTGTCATAAAACACCGCTGACTGACCTTCGGCGACAAACTTCATTGGCTTCGCGAATACTAATTTATTTTTCACAAAGGTCGCTTTGGCAACCGGCTGGCGGTAGCGGACTCGCGCCAAAACCGGAATGGTTTTGCAAGATTTAAATATTTCAATATTAAAAATATTTAAAGACGTTAAGTCAGCTTCTTTTTTGTATAACGCCTTAGCGTCATCACCTTCGGCGACGACAACAATATTTTTCTTCATATCTTTATCAGCAACATAAAGCGGCTTTTCAAATCCGCCGATGTTCAACCCGTGCCGTTGGCCTATGGTATAAAAATGCGCGCCATTATGTTCACCAATCACTTCACCCGCTTCATTTACAATCGCGCCGACTTTCGGCTTGATGTACTTTTTTAAAAAGTCCGGCAGTGAAACCTGTCCCAGGAAACAAATGCCCTGGGAGTCTTTTTTAGCGGCGTTGTGTAAGCCAAATTTCACGGCCAGCTTTCTTACCTGCGGCTTTTTCAGATTTCCAATCGGGAACAAACACTTCTCTAACTGTTCGGGCTTGATGGCCCAGAGAAAGTAGGACTGGTCTTTCTTGCTATCCCGCGCGATAGCCAGAATTGGTTTACCGGATTTTTTCATCAACCGGACATAATGCCCGGTCGCTACAAAATCCGCGCCCATTTCCATTGCTTTTTTATAAAAAAGCCCGAATTTAATTTCCTTGTTGCACATCACGTCCGGATTAGGCGTGATGCCTTTCTTGTAGCCATCGATCATATATTGAACCACTTGGTCTTTGTATTCTTTTTCAAAATCAAACGTGTAAAAAGGAATGCCTAAGTGCTCGGCGGCACGGCGGGCGTCCTCGGCATCCTGCGCGGCGCATCCGTCCACGTTAAAGCACTTCAAGTGCGCGCCAACCACGTCAAAGCCGCGCTCTTTTAAGAGCGCTGCAGCGACACTGGAATCAACCCCGCCAGACATAGCAACAAAAACCCTTCCCTTCGACTTTCGCATGACGATAGAATACAAGAAAATAACCGATTTAGCAAAAGTTGATTTTAACGGGTCAATTATGTAAAATCAACAACATGTTGGCTTATAACGAACTGAAAAAGGGCACGATTTTCGTGATGGATGGACAGCCGTACGAAGTAATGGAGTACGAGTTTTTACGCATGCAACAGAGGAAGCCAGTAACCAAGTGCAAGATCAAGAATCTCATTACCGGCAAAATTGTGGAGCAAGCTTTCCATTCCAGTGAAAGTTTTGAGGAGGCGGATATGACCAAAGAAGAAATAAAATATCTCTACAACACAAAAGGGCAGTATTGGTTCTGCGCCAAAGACAATCCGGCCAACCGTTTTTTTCTTACCGAAGAACAGATCGGCACACCGGGAAAATTCATGAAATCCAACACGCTGGTAATGGCGTACAAATTCGGCGACAAGATCATCAGCGTGAAACCGCCAATTAAAGTTGACCTGGTGGTCAAGGAGGCACCCCCGGGATTCAAAGGCGATACCGCTTCCGGCGGCGGCAAAGCAGTAACCTTGGAAACTGGCGCCGTCGTCACCACTCCTCTTTTCGTTAATACGGGCGATATCGTGCGAGTAAACACCGAAACTGGAGAATATGTGGAGAGGATGGAAAAATCAAAAGAGTAGAAAAAACCGCAGATTACTGCGGGTTCTTCTTGTCCAGTGATTCTTTCAAAGCTTTGCGCAGCTCACCCACGTCAACCGCCTGCGCCGGAGGTTTAACCGGTTCTTTCGGTTTTTCGCTTGGCGCTTGTGGCGGCATCTCGCGCGGTTTCAAATCTTTGAGCGAGATAGTCGGGACGGGCCTTGGAGCAGACTGCTCACGTCCGGCGGGCTCAGGGCGAACTTCCCTGGCTGGCGGCCGGTATTCTCGTTCCGATCGGCGTGTCGTATCAAAATCCATGGGCCTGCTCTGAAGGGGGCCAGATGGCCGCCTGGGTGGGTAATTACCCATTGGGCGACGGGGCGCCATACTGTCACTCATTCGCGGAGGCCTTTCTGGTCGTTCTTCTTCTGGCGCGATAGCCCAATTACTCGCAATTTTCTCCTCTACAGCCTTCAGTGGAGTAGCATAGGTCTTGCGGCTATGTTCGACGATCTCTTTTACAAATGCACTAGCTGGACGCTGGACGGGCGCGATGCCCCGCCCGGAAAATGGCCGCGAAGATACGCCGTCAATCATCAGTTTGATATAAAAATTAGCCTTGGGAATGTTCACCAGATCGGTCGCCATAAAATCCGGCTCAAATTCTTTTTCCAGAAATTCGGCGTCTTCCGCGCCGATGCGGAAAGCCACCATTGTACCGACATTGCCGAACACCGCGTCCCGAACTTTCGTATTCATCTCGTGCACCAGTTGGCCGATATACTGATGGGCAAGGATCAGCGACAGGCGGTATTTGCGGGCTTCCGAAAGAATGTTGGCGAAGGAATCGGTGGCGAAATTTTGGAATTCATCCACGTACAGGAAAAAATCTTTGCGGTCAGCTTCGTTGACGATATCCACGCGCGACATGGCCGCCAGCTGGAGCTTAGTAATAATCATGGAACCGAGCAGGGCGGAATTATCCTCGCCGATGCGGCCCTTGGAGAGGTTGAAAATCATAATCTTTTTATCATCCATAGACTTGCGGAAGTCCAAAGCGGAAGTTGGCTGGCCCAAAATGTGGCGCACTAAAGGATTGGCGACGAATTTGCCGATCTTATTTTGAATGGCGGCGGTCGCTTCCGTTTCAAATTTCTGCGCGTAGCGAGCAAACTCGTTCACCCAGAAATTCTTCATCACCGGATCCTGAAGATTGTCTACAATTTTCTTTCGGTAATCCTTGTCGGACATCAAACGCATTACGTCAAGCAAAGTAGCGTCTGGAGATTCCAATAGGGACAGGAGCGAGTTGTTTAGGATATATTCCATACGAGCCGACCAGACATCTGGCCAAATTTTCTTGAATACGCCCATTAAGCCGGAGGCCACCAGGTGGCGGTAGCCGGCGGAAATTTTTTCGATCGGATTAAAAGCCACCGGGTATTCGATATCGGCGGGGTTAAAATAGATCACGTCTTTAATGCGATCTTTGGGTACAAATTCCAGCATTTTTTCGGCGAAATCGCCATGCGGATCCACAATACCCACGCCATTGCCAGCGCGAATATCGTTCACTACCATGTTTTCCAGTAGCGTCGTCTTACCCATGCCGGTTTTGCCAATGCAATACATATGCCGGCGCCGGTCATCGGTTTTAATGCCAAATTTTTTAGTAGAGCCCCGAAAATTTACTTCTCCAAAAAAATTAATTTCCATGCGAATTTTGTCTAAATTTTCGAGCTCAACTGTAGCGAAGAAAATTTAGCCACAAAATTGAGCACCCAGTTAGATGCGAAAAAGGCTACGGGGGTACCCTTGATTCGACTTTCTTTGATTACATTTATTATCATTTTGGTTATTGGTTGTTTGGTCGCTATCTAACGGGGTAAAGGTTTTGTTCCTGAAATTTGTTCGGCATTGCCTCCAAATTTCAGACAAAGCCCTTTACTCCACAGGCAAACCAGCTGGCGGCTCGCCCTTTTTCGCGCCCAAACGACGAAGTAATGGGGCCTCTACGACTATGCTTGGGAAGTGAAAGATGGTCGCTAATTCTTCGGTGTTTAAGATGGAGGTCTTGCGAGGCCAGTACATTCTCCGGTAAGCATCCCAAATCCGACGCTTCTTGTACCAAAGTCGGCGGTCTTTCGCCAGTTTCAAATTACCGCGTACCACGGTTAGCGTACTCACGTTTGGACGAAAAGCGTTGAGATGCGGCGCGCTGTATTGATGGAAGGTGGACATTACCGCGGCAATATTTGATCGGGTAAAACTATCCCGCCTGTCTATATAAACAAATCGGATGTTTGTTTCAAACCCAAGCTTGCCCATTTTTTCTTCGATAGCTTCCAGAATTTCCCGCTCGCCCGGAGTAAGGCCCAGCAAAAGATTTTTTTCTTTCTCTTCCTTCTTTACCGCAGCTTCTTCCCAGCTCGGATGTTCGATGGCGGCTACCGAAAGATTCCTGGCAAACTCGCCAAAATTGCTCAGCATGCCCTTCGGCGGTGCCGGCTTCTTGCGGCCGATAAGCTTGTCCAGCACTTCTTCGGCTTCTTCTTTCCAGTCCGGTCCGGCGGGCCGCACGAAAATCTGGATCCAAATCGCTTCGTCATTTTTCAACTTGGACATCGCTTCGGTAATAGCGGCAATTGGGTCTAAACGATGTTCGTCTACGGTAGATTCAAAAAATTCGTAGGTGCGGATTGGATAGGCATTTTCTCGGACCAGATGATAGTCGGTACCGAAAATATCATAAACTTTATTGGGCAGGGTCCTGGGAAATAAATCTTGGTAATCCTGAGCTTCATGAACCTCCGCGTCCGGATACTGCGAATAAATAGCCGCCTCAATCAGGTTACGGTAGGAATCCGGAGTGCGCACGTAAAAATGAACGCCGCCGGCAAAACCGACCAGCTCAAAAGACAGCCAGTCTTCTCTCACGTGTCCCTCAATATATTTTTGGCGAAAAGTGAACCCGAAAGAATAGGTCCCGTAAACAGCGGCAAAAACCTGTTCCATCGCTTTGGGGGTTTTTTCAATAACAGCCGGAATTTTAATTTCCAATAAAACCCATTTCTGAGACCTAAGATACTGAACATAGATGTAATAGGTCCAAAACTGCCAGAAAACAAAAGCCATCGCTAGCGGTAAAATAATCCACCAGCTGACGGCAAACACGGAAAAAATGCTATTTAAAATACCGTGGAGAACTTGAACAATCACTCAATAATTATACCAAAGTAGTATAACGGCCGTCATCCATCCGCTTGAAGTTCCGGCGGTTCTGGAGATTGATTAAGACCGTATTTTCTTTGAAGAGGCGCTCCTTGAGTACCAGTTTAACAACGTCGTTGGCCTTCATCGGCCCATGCTTTTTCAAAAAGTGGGAAATCAGCTGGCGAGCGGTACCCGGAATAACGCCGAATTCTTTCAGGGTATAGGTGCCTTTGCCAACCAGTACGAAATTCTCATCCTTAATCAATTCGTTATGGACGGTCGGAGCGTGGGCGCTCTTTTTGCGAAGGCCGGTAACCCGTTCTGCGATTTCGGTAAAGTGGAGCGGGCGCTTTTCTTTTTTCAAAACCAAATAAGCCCAATCGCGGGCGGTCTTTGGATTAATTTCCGGCCAATCGGAAAGGCCAATATTGCCGTAAGTATTCATAGAAATTTTCTTGGAAACAGAGGCGTAATGGCGGGCGACCGCGTCCGACAGGCCTAAGGTTTTCGCGGCGGAAATAAAACTCGCCATAAAGTTTTCTCGATCCGCGCTTTTCACTAGAGAGGACACAAAAGATTCTGCCCTCTTTTTATCAACATCAGAAAGATACCAATAAGGGTAGAAGGTTTTTTCGTCTTTCGCATATTGAAATTTGCCGCTGATTTCCAAAAGAAATTTAAATCGGTTGGCTTGCGCTTCGCCTCCCAGTTCGTGGATAAGCAAATCCTCCCGTTTCAAACCACCGGTAGTCCGTAAGCTGGCAACAACAGTTTTTATGAATTCGGAAAGTTCCAGACTTGCAGATTTGGATTTGCAGGCTTTCAGGGCAATAGCCTCGATCTGGCGAACGCGCTCACGGGTCAGGTTATATTTGCCGCCAAGCTCGGCGAGCGTCAGACTCTCCGCGTTGGTCAGGCCATAGCGGCCATCAATTATTTCTTTTTGCCGCGGCGAAAGTCCCGCCAGGCAGTATTTAATAAGATTGTTGATTTTGGAAACTTCAATCATTGGTTGAGATATTAACACAATGCCTTTATAGGTGTCAACACCTATAACATTATGTTGCCTGTAATGATATCACAACTACCGCCAAATGGTCAATAGTGGGCTAGCAACAAAAATTGATGAATAGGTGCCGACAATCGTGCCTACTAAGATAGTCAAAACAAAGAAGGTCAGGGTGGAGGGGCCCAAAAAGAGCAGTGCCAGCAGGGTTAAAATAAGCGTAAATGAGGTGTTGATTGATCGGGCCATCGTCTGGTTAACGCTCACGTTCACAAGTTCATTGAAATCAACCTTATCCACGCGCGAAAGCCTGAGATTCTCCCGGATTCGGTCGAACACCACGATCGTGTCGTGTACAGAAAAGCCCATTACTACCAGAATCGCTACCACGAAATTAGTGTCCATTTCCGCGTTGAACAACTTGCCCAAAATCGCAAACAGCCCGGCGGGTATAATCGCGTCGTGAAAAAGCGTTATCAAAGTAATAATGCCGTATTTCCAGGAACTCACCGGCCGTGAGACTTTCCGGAAAGCGAAAGCAACATAAACAGAAATCGCGAATAGCACCAATATGAACGCCCAGACGGATTTATTTTTCAAATCCTGGCCAACCACCGGCCCAATATTTTGGAACTGCAATTCCTCCACGGCACCAAAAGAGTCGTTCAGTTGCTGGAGATGCGCCTTGCGATCGGTTTCGCTTAGATCTTTCAGCCGGATCAAAAAGTTGCCGCCGCTTTGGGGAGTAATCACTGCGTCGGAAAACAATGGAGCAATTTCATCGCGGGCGGGAACGGTGCCTTGGAAATGCAGTTGCCAGGAAACGCCGCCGGAAAAATCGATGCCGGGCTTCAAGCCGAAAAATACTATCGCGGCAATACCCGCTACTACTAGCAAACCGGATATCGCCAAAAAGATATATTTATTTTTTATTATTTGCATCATTTTTTTGTTAGCGGCTGGTGGCTAGCGGTTTGTCTTTGGTAAAAATTCGCAGAATAACTCTGGTAACAGTAATGGCGCTGAACATACTGACAATCACACCAAGAAACAAAGTCAGCGCGAAACCGCGGACGAAACTCGAGGTGAGATAGTACAAAATTGCCGAGGTGATCATGGTGCTGATGTTGGAGTCACGGATAGATGGCCAGGCGCGTCGGAAACCCTCTTCCAGGGCACCGGTGTTGGAAACTCCTTTAGCCAGCTCCTCTTTGGTGCGGGCAAAAACCAGAATATTCGCGTCCACCGCCATGCCGATAGAAAGCACGAATCCGGCAATGCCGGCGAGTGTCATCGTAATGCCAAACAGTTTAAAAACCGCGAGAGAAAACGCTATGTAGAATAGAAGCGCCAGCGACGCGACCAGGCCAAGTTTCCGGTAGTAAACAGCCATAAACAGCATAATCGCGAGCGCGCCGATCAGGCCAGCAACGATTGCTTTGGTCAAAGAATCTAATCCAAGCGACGCTCCAACGGTTTGCTGGCTGATGAGCGAAATCGGGGCCGGTAAAGCGCCGGCATTGAATAAACTCACCAGTTTCTTGACTTCGTCGAAGGTAAAATTGCCGGTAATCTGGGCATTGCCGCCGCTAATGGCTTCCCGCACGGTCGGCGACGAAATCAGTTCATCATCTAGAAAAATTGCCAGCGGTTTTCCTACTAATTTTGCGGTCATTTCTTCAAAAAGCTTCGCCCCATCTTCGTTAAAAGTAATTAAAATAAGTGGCTGGTTGGTATTGGGGTTGGTGCCAATCTCCGCTTTTTTCAGGTAACGGCCGGTGAGCTTAGTCGGGACAAACAAAGGCTTTTCGTTTAACTTCTGCGTCGTCGCTTCCCTACCGGGTATCGGAGGAGCCTGAATCACTTCCCGGAAATCTAAAAGTGCCGTCCGTCCGATTTGCTGAATCGCCTGCTCAACATCCTTGATGCCAGCCAACTCAACAATGATCTGATAGGAATCGCCGACTTTGGCGGTAGTAACGCGCGGCTCACTGACGCCGAAAACATTCACGCGCCGCTCCATTACGTCCCGTATGCCTCCGTGTACCGAACTCCGGTCGCCGGAAGCAACGTCTGTCATATCTACTCGGTAAACCAAATAACTGCCGCCCACCAAATCCAGGCCAAGATGCCACGGCAATGCGCGACCGCCCAGACCCTTTGGAAAAACAAAAAACCCGCTGACGAGGGCGAGCAAGATTATTAAAAATAGAAAAAAACTGGTCTTACCTCTTGAGTTCATTTAATAGAAATGAATATAACTTATTTTGATTTTTGAAGCAACCAATCTTGACAATTTAAATTATTTACATTACATTAATGACCGTTCATTGAAAGGACGAACTGTGCCGCGAAAACTTGTGGCGCAAAGAGGAGAATTCGACCTCTTGATTTGCTTTACGATCACGGCAGTGCTGTATATCCTTTTGTGGTTGTTTGGCAGTTTCCTGTTGCGTAGCTGTTCTTCAGATGAAACTCCAAAAATCCTGAAATCTGAGCAGGCGGCAGAGAAGTACATAAAAGGATGCCTTATTTATGTGGGCTCCTCAACCAGACGTCTGAGCTTGCTGGAACACGAGAACCGAGAAGAACCCGTAACAACCTGTGTAGTGAATTCCGACGGCGTAAACTACTTTCTAGCAACGCCTGGCACCACTAACGATTTTGCGAGAGGAGCAGTTATCGAAGTAACTTTTTACGTCAGGCATAGGTACACATACACGCTAGAAAGTTTTACCCTGGAAGATCTCGATGGTAAAAAAACTAACATAAAGGGAACTTGGTGGCTTGAGATAAGAAGCTACAAAATTTTAGAAAAACCGCGTTAAACGCGGTTTTTTAATTGGCCTCTTTTATATTTATTTTGAATGTAGTATATTAAGCAAAGTTTCTTTTAGAAAGTTTTTAGGAGCTGGGCAATGGTGATGTTTTCGGTTTTGGTTGGAGCTGCCGTTGGCTTTATCGTTTGGCACGTATGGCTGTACCTAAAAGATGGCGTGGGCATTCTTAGCGGCTGTTTTCTGATTCCGATTACCATTATTATGCTGGTCGTACTAATCAAATGCACTCCTCAAAAAGAAGCTGTGCCCACCGCCTGTATTGGTCTTTTGGCATTCATCGTTATCGCCGGACTTCTCTTCTGGCTAGATAAAATGGTTGAGAAAGAGGATTCGAAAAAGCCCGACACAAAATAGCCCGTTAAAATAAAAACGGGACCGGTTGCCCCACAAGGCATTTCTTGTCGATTAAAAATCCCGCAATCAATTGCGGGATTTTAATTTGCGGCAATTATACCTTCGAGTTTATCAAACTGACTAAGAAACTCGCAAAGTTTACTTTCGCCAGACCAAAGGCGTGCTTCTTTCAGTTTTTTCCAAACCTCATTAATAATCTGACGAACCCTTTCATTTGTTATGCGAAACCGTCTGCCAATTTCTGTAGTATCTTTAAATTGGTGGCTTCCGTCAAGGCCGTATCGATGAAAAAATATCTGGTATTCCTTCAAAGTTGATACTTTGGCTACTTCTTCTGGTAGTCCACCCATAGCTTGGAAAATTTCCGACAGTGCTTCCTTTGCTTCAAGCACCTGACTACTAGAAAGACGCCTGGAAGCAACTTTATTTACAAGCTTCATGCCATCAGCAATCTCCGTGTCCAAGGACGATACACGGGTGTTAATTATGGCCGTGAGAAGCATTGCGTCTTCCTTCGAAATCTTCATCGCTTCAGATATTTCCTGCAAAGTAGGCGTACGACCATTATCGGCAACCGACGCTTCACGCGCCCTGAAAACCATTCTCTGGCAATCAGCAGGAACCCGAATAAATCTAAGACGGTCACGAACAAAATTTTTTACGTAACCCTCTATAACAGAATAGGCGTAAGTAGAAAACCGAAACCCTCTTTTTGGATTGAATGATTCAGCTGCCTTGATTAATCCGAGATTTGCTTCTTGGATAAGGTCTAACTCATCCACACTTTTCGATCGAATATCAAGATACCGAGCGAATCTTTTACCCACCATCAGCGCCAATCTTAAATTAATCTCCACGAGCTCATTACGAAGTCGGATCGCCAGCTGCTGATTGTTGTCTTTCTGAGCCTTGCTAATCGCCGCAATTAGCCTTTTTTCTTCTTGTGGTGAAATTCTTTCAAATTTTTCCAGATCTAAGCAGTACATTTCTAATATGTTCAGCTTTTTGCTTAGTTTCATCTCATCGCCTCCTTTTTGGCGCTAAGTTGATCAAGGGCATGCTTTGCGGCACATTGTTCCGCTTCTTTCTTGGAAGAACCGGACCCCATACCTAGCAGTTCGCTATCTGCATAAACGCCCACCACAAATACCTTTTCATTTTCTGGTCCTGTTTCTTTTAACGTCCGGTATGTTGATGTAATCCCCTTTTCTGATTGCATCTTTTCTTGAAGATAACTTTTCGCGTCACGATAGGATCCGCCGCCAAGTAAGGCCATGTAATTCATAAGTTGACGTAGGACGCGCTCCTGTACAAACTTTTTAGCAATGTCGTGGCCGGCATCCATATAGATGGCGCCGATAATTGCTTCGAGTGCCCTCACCGCCATAGCGTTCCGCGGCTTTTCAGAACTCTTAGCTTCACCGCGTGATACAAATATCCAATCCGCGATGTTGAGCTTTTCGGCAATCTTAGACAGGGTTTTGTTATTAACCATAGCGCTCCGAGCGGCAGTTAAATCTCCTTCTGCGAACTTAGGAAATTTTCTAAATAGCTCGTCGGTAGCCGCAAGCTCTAGAACCGAATCACCCAACATCTCCAACCTCTCATTTGATTTGTAGGGCCAATCTTTGTGTTCGTTCGGATAGGAACTATGCGTCAGCGCCTCTTCTAACAAATTCAGGTTCTTGAATTCGTAACCAATCAGCTTTTGGAAAATCTTTAAATCTTTCAAGCGCACCTCCATAAAGAGTTAAGGTACTGTGCCCAAAATAACATAATCTTTAAAATTTGTACAGAAATAAAAAATCCCCCGCTTGTGCGGGGTTTTAATTTGATTTAACGGTATCGGCAAGCCTATTAGCCAGCTTCCTCCATCGCCTTAGCGGTTCATGACCCAGAATAGCAATCGCCTCTTCTCTGGAAAAACCAAGCCCTAAGAGCTGTTGAAAGGCATTCAGGCCGGTACGAATCAGTTCGCGATATTCGTCTCGGAGAACCTTAGTAACTACTTCCTTGGCTATTTGCCGGTAGTAGCAAACACCATTCTCATCAAAATACGCCAAGAGTGATTTCCTTTCCTCGTCTAAGTAATCATAAGACCCACCTTCTGCCGCTGTGTTGGTTAGCCACCTGAAGACTTCGTCCACCTCGTCCGATGGGCAGGTAAAGAAAGCCAGCAACTCGTCATGCGCTTGCGCCTCCACCATACGACACCTAGAGCATATAAATCTTTTTAGCTTCAGAGTTAGGGGCTCAATTGGACCGTAGGGTATGGATTCCTCATGAAAATTTTCCGGTGTTTTGCTTCCAACAAGCGCATTGATGGCGTGCTGTTCTTCGTGTTTGTAAACGCGCGGAGACACGCCACGACTAAAGCGGCCAGCATTTGATTTTTCAGCCGCAACTATCCCCTTAGCGCCGAACACTACAAGCTGGGGCTTATATACGCCACCGGATTTATTCATTTTCTCTGCATTTTTATTCCGATACGTTGGGCCTGCATCAGAAAAGTAAATCCGGACATAGTCGTCTAAATTCGCGCAACAAAAATAAAGCACGAACGGACTTTCTATGACTCTGACAGCGCTGGATGGATTTTCGCCAAATGCAGCCCGATAAATTCGTTTATCGTCAGGATACCTTCTTCTTCTTGCCTTTCTTATTTTCGCGCGTCTTATGCAATACTTTTGCAAGATCTTTTTGGCCGAATAGAACTGCTTCTTGCTCATTCCAAACCCTGCGCCTAAACTCCTTGCCATTTCTATCAGCTCTTTAGGCGAGCTGTCTGGATTTTTCCTAATGGCCTGAATAACTTCTGTTTGAACCATAGCTAATCCGGCTATTTGATTGGCTAATTTTTTCTTGTACTCATTCAGTTTTTGTCTGCGATCCGATTTGGGCGTTTGGCGAATTCTAATCAACTCTTCTTTTGGATTAAAGACGCCTTCAATAGGCTTGAGTAGCTTTGCTCGTTTTTCCTTATTTTTTACTTCTTCTGAATCGCAAACAACACGATAAGTGGCAACCGCTAAAAAACAGACAAAAAAGGTGACCGATACAAGAAAGGTAAGATTGATTACTAGGCCCAACATGCTAATGCTCCCATAAATCAACGTGCTGCGACTAAGATAACACAACTATTAAATTTGTACAGTAAATAAAAAGTCCTCGCTGGTTTTGCGAGGATAATTTTTTTTCACACGATATTAGTCCAAGTGTAAGAACTTAGCAATCTTAAGAAAAAAACAGTCTAGCCATTTAAAAACTTTCACCGCACGTCTCCTTTGCATCTGAACTCAAACCCATCCCCGCAATAAGGACAGGTCGTGTTAAAAACAAATATGCCCAGAGGTATCGTACGTCTATAAGTAGTTGACATACCTAGGCCCGCCGAACGAACTGACCTGGCCATAATACTGTGAAAAGTTTCTCTTACTCGATCACCCTTCTCCAATGTAAAGCAGCATCCGCACTCCGTGCATTTTATTTTCTTGCCAATCCACGGACCGCTGGTTCTCTTCTTTTTACCTGGCTTGATGATCTTCGCCATCAAATTTCTCCTTCAATGTCCTAGCCAAAAAATACCACGGATAATTTAATTTGCCAATCGCAAATAAAAACCCTCCGCACCAAGCGGAGGATCAATACTGCTAGGAGAATTCCAGCACTTGCCGAACGTGTTCGTTAAAAGTCGCTACGGCTAATCTCCAATGCTTCTTTGGCACCAGCTCTTCAAGCTTTTTAAAGAGCGCATCACGAATCTGCATTTCCGTGATGATGGTGGGTGCTCTAAATTCCGGCACTTCGGCATCCCTCCAAGGTTGGAAAATGGTCCTCACTTCTTCGTGTCTTTTTTCACGAGCGGAGCTGGTAAGCGGACGAATTGCTCCCGATTCTTCTTGTATCTTCTTCTCAAACTTAAGAAGAATCGTGACCCAACGATCTGGGGTAGTAAGACGCTTCACCGCATCGAGCAATAAGTCAGCGAAAACATCGTTGGCCCACTCCTTCTCTTCGTCCGTTTCTGGGACTCTGTCCATCGCTTTCTCCTTTCAATATTCTGAAAAGAGATTAACATATATAATTAAATAAGTCAAATGTCCGTAACAAAACCCCGCTTATGTAGCGGGGTTAGCTAGTTTACTATCTTGGTAAAAACCGGTGCGGGAGAAAGTCTGCTCGCCTTCTTGTCTCTGCTGCTTGTTCCGCTACAAGCTCTTTCTTAATCCAGCGATTCCAACTCTCAACATCTTCCGCTGGCACCAAAATAGTCGCGGATTCATAGGCTGGCCGATACTTGAAAGTATCGTAGGGTGGCCTGTGTTTAAAAAAAGTTGCGCTGGTATATAACTGTCCATCACTTCTTGCTTTCACGTCAATCTTCTTCAAATCAACGATTAGCTTCCAAGGATCGCCACTATGATTAACTTCGATGGTCGAAAACTCAACGCAGCCGTACCAGGGCCAAGCAGCTGAAAGGTTGAAAGTTTGCGGGTCTTCGCCGGGCGGATAAGTTGGCTCATCAGTTGGCTTATCAGAATTGTACACACCATAAATGCAAACACCGAGGAGTAAAACAAGTGCCAACGGGATCAGCCACAGCTTCACAAAAACCTCCTTAAATAAACCGTAAATGAACCGTTGTTAGCCTATAACACCCGCCAATCAAAGTCAACCAAAACAAAAACCCCGCTTATGTAGCGGGGTTAGCTAGTTTATTTAATTAGGCGGTAAAACTCTGCGCGGCACAAGCTTTGAATCTTGATATTCCTTGTGGGCTTCCTTTCTTGCTTTTAAGTAATTTTCCCAATCAGCGCGATCATCCGGTGTTGGCGCCAGAATAACCGCCGCTTTGTAGCTCCAGTCACTCGGATGAAGCGAATTAATAAGCTTGATTGAGGTATACGGCTGTCCATCGTTGCGTAATTGGACAGATAAATTATTTATGGGTACTGAGAAATATTTCTCTTTTCCATCAAGAATAGCGCGAATGTCCCATGTGTCCCCATCAGCCGAAAAAAAGTTCGCTCTCAACATCGGCAATTCCTTGTCGGGCTTCAAAAACCCAGGGGCCAACAACCAACCAAAGAACGCAACATAGACAACCAGCAAGATGACCCAAACAAGTTGCCACTTTCTGCCCATACGTTCCTCCTTCAATGAACCGTTGTTAGCCTATAACACCCGCCAATCAAAGTCAACCAAAACAAAAACCCCGCTTATGTAGCGGGGCTAGTTAGTTTACTTATTAGGCGGTAAAACACGACGCGGGGAAAATTTCTTTTTTGACTCTTGGTATTCTTGGTTGCTTGTTTGAATCTCTTTTAGCCAGATGCTCCATTCAATAACGTCTTCCACAGATGGTGCAAGAATGGTAGCGTCTTTGTACTTGTCGTTTAGACCGTGCGGGCTTTGGTTTTTGAATATCACCGATGTGTGGCCGTTGCCGTCACTTCTTTTGAGAACATTCACATTTTCCATCGGGACATAAAAATAGCAAATGTCCTTTTTGTCATAGTCAAAAACTGCAAATCGAACCGCACCGTCCTCCACAATGGAAACCATCGTGTCAATAAGCGGCAATTCCAGGCTAGCTCTGCCAGTTCTGCCAGTTTTCACGGTGTCGACAGTAAAGCCGTAGTGAACTAAAAGCATTATAGCGATGCCAATTATGCCCCCACTAATCCCGAACAACACACTCCTCAGCACAGCCCTCATCTGAACCTCCTTCAATGAACCATTGTCAGACTATACTAGCCTGTAAGGCTTGTCAATCGTCAAAAATTTCCAAAAGTTGAAACTTGGGTTAAAATTAGTTATTATAAGGGTCTCGTAATTTGCCCCCATAGCTTAGTGGTAAAGCAGCTGGCTTTTAACCAGTTGACCTAGGTTCGATTCCTAGTGGGGGCA
>JAHFLQ010000011.1 GCA_023244815.1 bacterium | reverse complement strand
GGGGCACAATTTGATATTTTTTCTCGCCGCGCGACCGCCTCAAACGGCGGAAGCATCACCAGCTCTAGCTTTTTCTGGTCCACCATTCTGTTCGAGGTCACAGTTTTCAGAATCTCACGTTTCTCCTCTGGTGAGCCTATCTGGTAGGCGGCGTGGAGCTTCCCGGCCATCTCGAAGAATTGGGCTACCTGATCCGGCACAGAACGCTCTCCGGTTTTCAATTCATTCAGGCTTCCTTCTAGTTCCATCCGCTCCATGAGCGCAGAGGATTTCCGTTCCTCAAAGTCTGCTTTCTCGATTGCTCGGTCAAGGTACCAGTCTCGGTATACCTATTGAAAGACATGATCATCATAGTTATCAGAAGTTATAAGGAGATTAGAGGGGAGGTGAAAAAGTGCTGAACGACGATCGCAAGTCACCCTTGAGGCTACCACTGAAAGAGGCCATCAAAGTTTACTGGCTTAGGCTGGCGAGCTTTTTCAAGAACGGTGATCAAAAGTTACCCTTGGAGTTACCGTTGAAAGAGGCGCTCAGACTTTATTGGCTTAGACTGGTGAATTGCTTCAAAGTGGTGTTCGCAGTTCCGGCTTTCTTCACAATTTGTATTTCGTTGCCCTATGTCATGAAGTCCTGCGACGATGACGTGGCCTCATTGAGGCGAACCACAGATCATAGTCCCAGCGATGGCCAACTAGCAAGCAGGCATGACATAAAGGGCGATGACGCGAATACGACTAGCCGTTTAAGCATCCCACCAAAATGAGAAGGGGCTATCCAAACTCGGATAGCCCTTGCCCCCTTGGGGACATTATTACCCGCTAATTGAAAGCCCTCCTTAGCCTGCAAAGCGAATACGGAAGAAAGATAGCGCAGAGGACGTAGATGACGGTTATCAGCCCAGAAAAAAGCATCACTACACGCTCTCTTCCATGCCCGCTCGTCATGTTTGCAACAAGTTGAATCGCGATAGCAAAATTCGCAAGAACAAAGATGGTATAAAGTACGTGAATTATGAGGGCGGTTCTACATTTTCCGCGCAATTTCGTGTGGAGTAGGAATGCTCCAGCAATTGACACGGATAGGAATGTGACTGCTCCAAGAACAAGCCAATGCATAAACCCTCCTTTCCACAAAATCCTCCCGCATGGCGACAGGCCATGTAGAGGGATGGGTGGAAAGGAGGTAGTTGGCGGCCAGCGGCAGGAAGTGGACAGAGTATGCCGTGAATGGGACGCACCTAGATAGGTGCTGGATTGGAGGTGTGCTGACCTGACGGTAGCACGCCTGCTGTAATTCTGTCAACTTGCCGCCCCCGGCATAAAACCCCGTCTTGTTGAGCCCTCACTTCCCGCGCTAACATTCCGGCAGTTCTTTGAGTTGAAATATAATATGAAAACCGCTCTCCTTATCGGTGGGCATCTCAACACCGACCTTTACATCGTCCCTCATGTAGAACCTCCGCAGAACGTTTCGACAGAATAGCGAGAAACCTAAAACCCCCACGCAGTGCGTGGGGGAAAGCAAGCTAGTCCTCATCATCTGGCTTAAGGCATTTGCTAACGAGACGCAAGAACACAACAAACATGAGTAATGTAATAACCAATCCCAAGAGGGCTTCCACGGGGCCTGTGGTGGGTCGTTGGTGTAGTGAGGCCGCCAACATAGGAAAAAGGAGCGCTGGCGTGCCGCCGCCGAAAAACATTATTTGAAAAGCAACACCGGCTTCGTCTTTTCCTCTCTTAATCAGGAACCAAAGCCAAACAGCCAGAGACCCTAAAAACCAAAATGCTGTCGAGATAACAACTACAATGAATCCCCACTGCACACATCCTTCTTCCCACGTTCCTTCAACAAATGTTGAAAGGGCTCCCGAGAGGAATCGAACCTCAATCCTCCTCGGGATACCCCGAGGTGCTCTGTCCACTGAGCTATGGGAACATTGGGTGGGAAAAGGTAGACGTGTGATTGTCCACACAGTAGCACGCCTGCTGTAATTCTGTCAACTTGCCGCCCCCGGCATAAAACCCCGTCTTGTGGGACCCACGACTCCCGCGCTAACCTTCCGGCAGTTCTTTGATGTGGAAATATGATATGAAAACCGCTCTCCTTCGCGTAATGCTAAGGAGGGCAAAGAAGGCAGTCAACGCAGTACTGGATGAGTGCTTGGCGATAGACAGGACAGCCAGGTGCGGCTGGTGTTCGACCGAGCGTAGCGAGGCTTGTTCTAGTGGGAGGGCACTGCTAAATTGAATAACTCGGCGGATTATATTAAGCTGATCCAGTACTTTGAAAAGGGTGGTAGCCACCTCCTTTCACATAAGCTCCCGGACGCGATGCGAGCTATTTTCTCTGTAGAGCTAGGATTGAGGGCGCAGGCATAGACATCTATGCCAAGCCCGAAAACAACGCTATGCAGGAAAATAGCCGCATCCTTTCGGGTTGTTACGAAAATGTCCGCTCGCTTTGCCACCCCATCTTGGCAGTAGAGTCTACAGCTCAAGACAGAAGCGTCTTCGCGAATCGGAACATTTTCGCTAACAACGCGCCAGAGATTTATGTGAAAGGAGGTGGCTGGTGAAAAATCTGATAATGTGTCCGCCGCTTCATTTTGATGTTGTTTACGAACTTTCTACCAATCAGTGGATGGACAAGAATCGGAAACCGGACAAAGCGCTGGCCAATCAACAGTGGACAAAGCTCTACGAAGAGTGCTGCAAGTCAGCCAAAGTAACGCTGATGCCTTCCTGTCCCGGTTTGCCGGATTTAATCTTTGTCGCCAACGCCGGCCTTCGCTACCGCGACGCTTTCATTTTTAGCCATTTTTTCCATGAGGAGAGGCGTAAGGAATTTTTGCACCATTTTGATTTTTTCGGGAAGTTGCTGAAAGGCCACACCACATACGTTCTGCCGGAAAATTGCTACTTCGAGGGCCAGGGTGACGCAGTCTGGCTGGACGATAAGCGGTTGGTTATTGGCTATGGCATTCGCACCAATTTTAGCGGCGTGAAAGCGGTAGAGACATTATTGAAAAAGCACTATCCGGAAATTGAAGTGTATCCGATAGCCATGCGGCCTCAAAGCACTTTCTATCACCTGGATACGTGCTTATGTTATCTGCCAAAAGCCAAAGCTTTCTTAGCCTATCCCGAAGCACTTCTTCGCGAGGGAATGGAAACTTTGAGCCAGTTGGGCAAAATTTGCCCCGTTATCAGACAAGAGGCCGATGAATTTGTCTGCAACAGCGTAGTAATTAACGAGGAAACTATATTTATGCCATGGGCTAGCCAGTCCATCAAAAACCTGATGAAAGAATTTGGCTATCCCAATGTCCAAACTTTCCCGATGTCGGAATTCCTCAAGTCCGGTGGCGCGGTCAAGTGCCTGATTCTGGAAATGTAAAAACCACCAAACTTGGTGGTTTTTTTTACCATTGGTAACGAGGAGCAATGTGAATTTATTTTCATTTTGTCCGAACGAACTGATTGCGAGCATTGTCATGGTCCATTACGCAAAATGCTTGACTTTTATTACATGGCATGATAGGATTGGGCAAAACTTGAAAGGAGGTGCGTTGTGTCAACATTTGTTTGTCGCGGTAGATCAGGAGAAGCAGTCCCGCACATTGCCAACACGGCGCTCTCAAACTACTACTGGCAACGTCCCCAAGGCAGTGCGCCAATATGTGCGTCTTGCCGATTGGAAAGTCCACCCGTGTTTGGGCTTTATCAGCCTGCCATGCATGGACAACCCTGCCAACAGCATGGATTCCTGAACTGCGACATGTGCCCTCCCCAAGCGGCAACCTAAACGGTTGCCGCTTTCTTTTTCTCATTTCCAATGGCACTTTTTAAATTTTTTGAAAATACTTAATCGTTTCTTTTAATCCCTCATTCAGCGATACTATTGGCCCCCATCCCAATTTTTCTTTCGCGAGCGATACGTCCGGTTGCCGCTGCTTCGGGTCGTCGGACGGCAACGGCTCAAAAATAACTTTGGATTTCGATCCGGTCAGCGCGATAACTTTCTCGGCCAGCTCCAGCATGGTAAATTCGCCCGGGTTTCCCAAATTAACCGGACCGATTAAATTTTCCGCGTTCATTAAACGATAAAGCCCCTCGATCAAATCGTCCACGTAGCAAAATGACCGCGTCTGCTGGCCGTTTCCGTAAATGGTCAGGTCCTTCCCGGCCAGTGCCTGCAAAATAAAATTGGAAACCACTCGTCCATCGTCCTGCGCCATACGCGGTCCGTAAGTATTAAAAATTCGCGCCATACGAATATCCACTTTGTTTTGCCGATGATAATCAAAAAACAATGTCTCGGCTACGCGTTTTCCTTCGTCATAGCAGGATCGCCGCCCGATCGGATTCACATTGCCCCAGTAAGTTTCTTGCTGCGGATGCTGGAGCGGATCGCCGTAAACTTCAGAGGTAGAAGCCTGCAAAATGCGTGAGTTGTGCTTCTTGGCAATACCGAGCATATTCATTACCCCAATGGTATTCGCTTTGATCGTGCGAATAGCGTTGGCTTGGTAATGAACCGGCGAGGCCGGGCAGGCGAGGTTGTAAATTTGGTCAATTGTTTCTTCAAAGTAAAGCGGGTCAATAATATCGTGTTCGATAAACTGAAAATCCGGCTTGCCAAGCAAGCGGTTGATATTTTGCTTGCTGCCGGTAAAAAGATTGTCCACACAAACAACTCTGTGCTTTTTGTTAAGCAAATGTTTGCAAAGGTGGCTGCCTAAAAATCCCGCGCCACCGGTTACTAAAATGGTCTTCATATAATATAGTAATTGTAATATGAAAAAAGTGGCTATCCTAGGCTTAGGTCGGGAGGGCAGATCAGTACTAAAGTTTTTAAAACGATCGCCAAAATATAAAAGTGTTCAAATTTCCGCTTTGGACCAAAAGCAGGGGCCGAATTATTTAAAAAATCTTTCGGATTTTGATCTTGTCTTTCGCTCTCCGGGCGTTCCCTACAATCTTCCGGAGATACAACGCGCCATCCAAGCGGGAGTGAAATTTTCCAGCGCCACTAAATTATTTTTTGATTTGTGCAAAGCGAAGATCATTGGCGTTACCGGCACTAAAGGCAAAGGCACAACCTCCACCTTAATTTATAAAATTCTTAAACATTGCGGATGGAACGCCTTACTCGCCGGAAATATCGGCAAGTCACCTCTAGCAATACTGCCGAAAATCAGAAAAAACACGGTGGTTATTTTAGAGCTCTCCAGTTTTCAGCTTCAAGATTTAACCAAATCACCGCAAATCGCGGTCATCACTGACGTTTTCCCGGATCATATGGACGTCCATAAAAGCATGAGAGAGTACCTGCAAGCAAAAACCAACATTTGCCGCTACCAGAAAAAATCCGACGCGGTGTTTTACTTTCAGGATAATGAACAGTCGGCCAGAATTGCCCAGAAAAGCCGGGGTACAAAAATAGGAATCACAGGCAATCCTTTTCATCTCAAAAAAAATCATTTACTGGCCTCAACAGTCGCCGCCTATCTAGGCTGTCCTAATGAAAAAATCTGCAAAACATTAAAAAACTTTGGCGGCCTGGAGCACCGCTTGGAGTTTGTCCGTAAAATCGGGGGTGTAAGTTTTTATAATGATTCGGCAAGCACTAACCCCCAGACAACGTCAGCGGCAGTATTGTCATTGCACGAACCGATCATTTTGATTGCCGGCGGCAAGGATAAAAATCTTGATTACCGCCCGCTAGCGGATGCCATTAAGAAATCCGGCAACGTCAAGCAGGTAATTCTGCTCGGGGAAAATAAAGAGAAGGTCAGAGGGGTAATGAGTAATTTGAAATTGGTAATTAAGGAGGTTAGTAATTTGAAATTGGCGGCTAATTTGGCATATAAATTTGCGAAGCGCTTAATTGCCGCTTATCAATTACCAGTTACTATTTTGTTCTCGCCGGGTGCCGCGAGTTTTGATATGTTCAATGATTACGCCGACCGCGGAAAACAATTTAAAAGACTTGTTAAAAAAATAAAATAAAAAGTCCCCCGCAGTACTTCGGGGGACTGGACTTAGTCTGATGTAAACCAAGCAAGGGAGGCGTTGCGGCCGGCTCCTGGCCCGTCATAGCAGTTAGAATAATAGAGAGGAAAACTCATATCTTTGAAACAGCCCATGCAGGTATAGTCAACGTTAATTCTGTGCTCCGGAACCCCAACAGATCCGAGTTGTTTTTCTATCAAAGCGTAAAGATCAATTGATTTTTGCCAAGCGCGTGGACCACGAGTAGCCCGCCCAATCGGCAGATCCAGACTCCCATCCTGTAAGTCGAAGCGCATGCTGGGATTGCGTTCAAAGCCATAACAGCAGGGCCCGACACCATAGCCAACAAAAACTTCCACATTGGACGGAGAAAAGGCCTTGTCTTCGAATAGCACCTGAATGATGCTTCGCCTTTCTTCCTCCGCAGACCGACGGTTATATCTAGCCGCTGGTATCAAACAGCGATAACCGGCGTGCAGTACCGCTAAGCGGCCTCTTTTTTTATCATGGACGGCAACTATAGGACAATCGGCATTAAAAAATGCCACCGCGTCAAAAGGGCCCTCAACAATGCCGCCGTCAGCCGGCTGTCGAGTTCTGATAAACCACTCGTCCATTAGTAAATCGTCCTCGCCTAACTGAACGATCCGATTGGTAAAGGCGCAGGTCGGCGCAAAAATACTATTTAAACCGGCGCTCTGTCCCTCTGCTGCCAGCTGATTTAAAAACTTTTCCTGGTCTTGAGAAGGATCAAAGTTGCCTCTTTCTTTGCCCCAAATCTGGTGGCGCAGAGACATTATTAGAATCTCCTTACTGATTTCAAGATGCGAACATCATGAAATTAACAACTAATTTTGCTATTGTCAATCAAGAAAATTGAGGATAATATTACATTTAACCTAGCCATGCGGTGGTAGCTTAGTTGGCTAAAGCGCCTCCCTGTCACGGAGGAGATCGCGGGTTCGAGTCCCGTCCACCGCGCAAAAATAAAAATTGCCGCTTGCCGGCAGTTTTTATTTTTCTGTTGGGACTCGAACCTAGCCGCACCCCGTATCAGGAAGGCCATCGGAAACCGAAGGTGTCCGAGACGGGGGTCGGGGTGCGGCGTTGTGGTTCGGCGAGCTTTCGGGCCATCCGGCCGAAAGCGAAGCGAAAGTCCCGTCCACCGCGCAAGATTTAAAAAGACCGGCCTTGTGCCGGTTTTTTTAAATCCTTATGCCGAAGGAGGGGGACGAGAAGACCGCAGCGAAATCCGTTAGCAAGCGGATGAACGAGGGGCGGCCCGCGACTGAGCCGAGCGACGGCGAGGCGAGAGTTGTGGGCGAGTCCCCCGCCGAAGGCGGGCAAGCGTCCACCGCGCAAAAGAAAAAGCACCCTAAGGGTGCTTTTTAGATCATGGAAATGTTCTTTATCTTTCCGGCCTTGATGTCTTCCTTGGAAACTTCTTTTGGCCGCCATTCGGCTGATTCAATTTCTTTAGAAAATTTCCTGTAGATTTCCTTATCTTCGGCCGTCGCGAACTTATTCAGGTAGCGCATCTCCTCGTACCTTGCCAAACAGTGGGCTTCTTTCTGCTGGCGATTCTGAAAATAGATCCAATGCGCCTCGCGAAGTTCGTGATACAAAAGAACATCGCGGATTTCTGCCGGCACGAAACTGCCGATGTGAATGGCAACTTCTTGGAATTCTTCTCGTTTTCCATCGCGCAGTATTCCAACGTTGCCAAGGCCACAAGACCCGCTAATCCTTTGGATATGCGGTTTGCCCCCAACTGTGTAAAAATGATTTTCTTTTATTTCCAAAGACCAGAGAAATCCAAAGCTCTGGAAAAATCGTAGCGGCACGCAACGGATGCCAGTTGGAACCTTGGCCAATGAGGCAAAATCAATGCGGTTCTCGCCAATCATCACAGGCACTACCTCATACGGACTTCCTTCGGCCATTTTATCTCCTTTCTTTCGCTAAATCAGTCCTGATATACCTGACGATTGAGCCTTCGCGCTTGCCATACTTTTTGAAAGCCGGCGCGAGAATGTTTTGAATCGGCTGCCCGGTCTTCAAAGCAACTCCCCGCAAAATTGCCCGCGTCTCAGCGGAAACTTCCAGCTGAACAGGCTCGCCGTTAACAAGACAGAAAACCATGCATGGCATAGCGCCGTCTCCTAATAAGAACCAAACGAAAGAATAGCAGTTTCAAAAACTTAGTCAAGCAGGCCGAACTCCTGAAAAGACTTTTTATAGACGCGCAAAATGGTCAAAGCATCTTCTTTGCTAATAGCAAAATCCGGCTCCTGCCCAACTCGATTCCTTATTTTGTGGGCTTCTTGCAACTCTCCGGAGTTGGAAAGCACCGCCGGCTCCACCTGCTTGAAACGGTCATCAACACTCACGCCGCGGTAGCCGCTGGATTTAATCACCTCATCCATTACACTGTCCGCTTCTAAAATCGCCAACTTCCAATTAGATGGGTCGCCGGTTCTCATGCGGCTGACCACGTGCTTCCAGGCTTTCAATTGCCGGCGCTTGGCGACACTGCCGATACCGAACATATCCATATAACGCTCAATAATTTTGCTTTTCACATAGCCACTGCCGGCAATGCAATAAATCGTAAACCACAAAAGAACACCGGAAATCAGAATGGAAATTACATACAGCGCCGGCAGAGCGGGTTTTAAAATACCGCCGGCGATGTGTCGAAAACTGAAAAAATATTTAATTATCAGATCCGTCGTCGTTTGTATAAAATTCGCCATTGGTATCCTATTGGCTATACGCTGTTGGCTATCTTTTCATAGTACTGCCCTATTCCCAGTATATCAGCTTCGTGCAAGGGTTTGCCGATCAGCTGGAAACCGACAGGTAGGCTAGTTTTTGAGGTGGCGAGTTTTTGAATTGGTGAGTTGGTTGGAATAGAGATTGCGGGGAGTCCGGCCATGTTCGCCGGAATCGTGAAAATATCCGATAAATACATAGAAAGCGGGTCGCTGGTTTTTTCGCCGAATTTAAAAGCAGGCGTGGGGGCTACCGGCGTCAGAATCACATCCACGTCTTTAAAAACTTGATCAAAATCATTTTTGATTAACCGGCGGACTTTTTGCGCTTGCGCATAATAAGCGTCGTAGTAACCAGAAGACAAAACGAAGGTTCCCAAAATAATACGCCGCTTGGTTTCCGCGCCAAAGCCGCGGCTGCGGTTTTTTTTGTAAAGCTCCAGAAGGCCGACGGAGCGGCGATTAACGCCGGTCGCTCCGCCATAGCGAATCCCGTCAAAACGGGCAAGGTTCGAGCTGACTTCTGCCGGCATAATAATGTAATAGCAGGCGAGCGCATATCGGGTATGGGGTAATTTTATTTGTTTGAATTTTATGCCAAGGCTTTTGAGCGCGTTAATAGCGCTTTCCACTTCTTTAATCACCGCCGGCTCCACACCGCTGACAAAGTATTCATCCGGCAAGCCAATAGTCATATTTTTGATATCTTCTAGTTTAGGATTCCGCAATTCGTCGCCGTATTGAGTTTCGGCGGTAGTGGAATCAAAACGATCGCGCCCGGCCAAAGCTTGGAAAATAATGGCCGCATCTTCCACGGTTTTTGTCAGCGGTCCAATCTGATCCAAACTTGACGCCATGGCAATCAATCCATGGCGCGATACCGCCCCGTAAGTCGGCTTTAATCCAACCACACCGCAGAAACTCGCCGGTTGGCGGATAGAGCCGCCGGTATCGGAACCAAGCGCCGCGAGCGCCATGTGCGAGGCCACAGCCGCCGCCGAGCCGCCGGAAGAACCGCCGGGTACCCGCTCAAGGTCATGCGGGTTTTTTGTTTTCTGAAAAGCCGAGTTTTCTGTGGACGAACCCATCGCAAATTCATCCATATTAGTTTTTCCCAAAAAAACAGCACCGGCTTGTTTCAGGTTTGTAATTACCGTGGCGTCATAAGAGGCTTTGTAATTTTCCAAAATCTTGGAGGCGGCGGTGGCCGGCTGGCCGGTAATTAAAATGTTGTCTTTAATCGCAAGCGGCACGCCAGCAAGTAATCCAACATTTTTACCTTGAGCAACAGTTAAATCGGCATGTTCCGCTTGTTTCAGCGCTTCATCCTTCATCAAACTTAAATAGGCGCCAATTTCTTTATCTCGCTCATCAATGTATTTAAAATAATCCTCGGCAACCTCCAGCGCCGTAAATTCTTTATTTGTCAGCCCATCGTGGAATTTTTTGATTGTAAGGTCGTGTAAATGCATTAAGTACGATACTGCTTTATTCAAAAACCGGAGGTGTTTTAAGCCAATGCTTTTCTTTGTCCGGAAACGCCTCTACGACCAAATCAGGCGATAGACTGCTTTGAGTTCCGCCGTCTTCGCGGAAAATATTTTTTAATTCCGTTCCGCCAGTCATCGGCTGAACGTTTTGCGTATCCAAATCCTGTAACTCTTGAAAATAAGCGAGGATTTTGTCCAGGTCAGCCAAGAATTTTTCTTCCTCTTTTTCGTTTAACTCCAGCCGCGCAAGATCGGCTAAGTGTTTTAAAGATTTTTTATTAATCTCGGCCATACCAATAATTCTAACAAAAAACCCCGTTCAATAAAACGGGGACCGAATACTATTGCCTAAAAATGTCAAAAAGAAAAAGCCCCCGATGTACATAGGGGGCTTAAATTGAATTACTTTCGGAAGAAAGGGCTCGCCCATTCCGAGTGACCGTGATCAGACAAGGCTATTGCCAATTCCCACTGCGCGTCGCGGTTGCGCCACAGGTGTGGACTGCGACTGCCGATGTAATCGGAACCCGCCGCATCCAAAAACCAGCGGAGGTTGTCGCGGTGCTGGGAAAAAATCGCGAGCACCTCAACTGTGGTCGCTGGCCTGACCCTGCGCCATTTGAAAAGCCGGCGGGCCGCACTAACGGATATGCCGAGAGTCGCTTCACCGTAATCCAGGCCATATCTCCAATAAAGCTTCCGCTCCCCCGAAACAGAAAGCAGATTAACGTGTTGCGAGCGACCGAGCGCTTTCTGTCTGGCCAAAACGGCGATGACCCCATCTTCAAGGTCGGAATTTCTGAAAGAATCCGGTTCGCAAAGGTCGGGATGGATCTGCCGGAACTTCCAGCAATCCGCTGCTCCTTCAACATTGACGGTCCGGAAACCCCGGTCCGAAATCCACTGTTTGGCGCTATCTGCAGTTTTGAACTTCTTTTTGGAAAGTATCAGCGTCATAACTTCGGCTTCGGAATCAAGCTGGTTAACAATTCCGAGCAACCGGCACTGGTCGGCGATGCTTAAGAGCGATTCGTTAACGACTAGAAGCGCGCTACCCTCTTCTGGCATAGGAACAAGTTTGGAAAACTCTTCCGCGTTCATACCTGCCGCTTCGTTAAACTTCAGCTCCAGCAAGCGCTTTAACTGGATTTCCCTAACCTCGGCTAATGGCACTGAATTTTCTTTCTCAGCCGATTTAAGAGGCTCGGCGTCAACCAATGTGTCGGTAGTCAGCCGTTCGGACATTTTATCCGATTCGAACTCGCTCCTCGCATCCATTACCCATGGTGATGGATTGACCATTGAATCCACGTTGGCGGCTTGCGGCATATGCTGAGCTTTTTCGGCTTCTGCCATCTCGCGGAAACTCTTGCTCATCTCGAAACCAAGATACAAAACCCCCGCGGCAAAAACCGCAATCACCGCGACCATCGCCCACTGACTGAACTTCATCGGCCACCTCCTAATGAAAGGTCTTCAAAGTACCGCCTGAATTATGCCTTTTTTGCTTTATTAAGTCAATAGTTTCAAGAATTCTTTACCGTCCAAGATTTTCACGCCAAGCTTCTGCGCTTTTTCCAATTTTGAGCCGGACTCGTTGCCGGCAATGACGTAGGTTGTTTTTTTGGAAACCGACTCACTTACTTCGCCGCCGAGTTGGCGGATTTTTTCTTTTGCCGCGTCACGGCTGATTCCTTCCAGTGTGCCGGTCAGCACAAATGTGAATCCTTTTAACTTTGAACTTTGAACTTTGAACTCGCCGGTTTCCAGCATTACTCCAACCTTGTCTAATTTTTTAATGAGTTCACGGTGCCGCTTGTCACGGAAATAACCATAAATGCTTTGCGCCACTGCCGGCCCGACGTCTGGAATTTTCTGGAGTTGTTCGGGTGACAAGTGTTCAAAAATCTCGAGCAAATCTGCCGGCGACTTTATTTTCGGATTGATAGTCACGGCTTTTTGCGCCAGTAAACGAGCGGTTGCCTCGCCAACATGTAAAATACCCAGCGCCCCCATAAAGCGATGAAGTGAAATTTTTTTGCGCAAAGTTATTTCGTTTATTATATTTTCGGCCGATTTTTCCCCAAAGCGCTCGAGGGCCGCGATCTCGCCTCGCTGAACGGTAAAGATATCAGCCGCGTCGCTGATCAGCCCCTCATCCAAAAACCGGTCGACTATTTTCGGACCAACTCCATCCATGCCGAATACGCCGACAAAGTGATACAAAAATTCTCGTTGGCGGGCGCCGCAGTTTTTATTGGAACAGCGGTAAGCCACGCCATCTTTTACCACCGGCGCACCGTCCACCGGGCAGATTTTCGGCATATGGAATTCCTTTTCTTTGCCCGTCCGAAACTCTGTGAGAACTTTGGTCACTTGCGGAATTACATCGCCCGCTCGACTGACAATCACCGTGTCGCCAATTTTAATTCCCAGTCGCCGGATTTCGTCATAATTATGGAGCGTCGCGTGAGTAATCGTAATACCGCCAACTTGGACAGCTTTTAAAACAGCGACTGGTGTCAAGGCCCCAGTTCTCCCCACCTGTATTTGTATGTCTTCAACAATCGTCGCCGCTTCTTTCGGCGAAAACTTGTAGGCAATAGCCCCCCGCGGCGCTTTGCCGATCACGCCGGCCGTTTCAAAAGTTTTATTATCATTGAGAGTGGCCACCACGCCATCAATTTCGTAAGAAATTTTGTCCCGCATCTTGGCGGCTTCTTGATGAAATTTCAGAATACCTTCCATGGACTTTACTAAACGATTGTGCGGATTAGTTGTAAATCCCCACTTCTGCAAAAGTTCGTGTTCCTCTTCGTGCGTCTTCTGGCCGATACCAGTGACGACCGCATATTGATAGGAGTATAATTTACGGCTGGCGGTAATTTTCGGATCCAATTGGCGGAGTGAACCGGCCGCGAGGTTGCGCGGATTAGCATAGGTCTTTTCGCCCTTCCTCTCCAGTTCTTTATTAATCGCCTCAAATTGTTTTTTAGTTAAATAAACTTCGCCTCGGACAATCAGGTGTTTGGGCGGATTATTTTGCAGTTTCAACGGAATTGCTTCTACTGTTTTTAAATTTTGCGTCACATCTTCGCCTACTAGCCCGTCGCCGCGCGTCGCGCCAGTCGTGAAAATGCCGTTTTCGTAAATTAATTCAATAGAAAGCCCGTCGATTTTGTGCTCGCAATAAAATTCCTCCTTCGGCTTTCGGCCAAGATAATTTTCCAAACGTTTCAGCCACTCCCGCACGTCCTCTTCCGAAAACGCGTCGTTGAGTGAAATCATCGGTTTTGCGTGTTTTACCTTGCCGAATGCTTTGAGCGGCTTTCCCGCTACTCGCTGGGTCGGCGAATCCGGCGTGACGAGATCCGGAAACTGCTGTTCCAGATCGAAAAGTTCTTTTTTTAGCGAATCCAGGGCCTCCTCGGAAATCAACGATTTATTTTCTACGTGGTAGGCGTAGCGATATTTGTCGATCGCTTTCTTAAGTTGCTCAATACGCGCCTTGGCGGCCTTTTTATCCATGGCACTAATTTTAGCAGAAAAAAAGGCGCCTTTAAACAGTTGCTGTAGCGGGCTGGCTCGATACTCCCAGCAATTTTCTATAAACAAAAGCAGTCGCGAGCAGCGAAATCGGGACGGTAATAAATAAACCGACCATCAAAGCAAGCATGCCGGCAAGGTTAATCAGCGCCAGCAAAAGAGAGAAAGTAAAAAGTTCCCCAACTGAACCTTTGGTTATAGCCCAGCTCCTTTTCAGAGCTTCAATGGGTCCGAGATTTTTGTCCACGATCAGATAACCGAAAAACTGGAATCGGATCGCCCAGATAATGCCCGGCACTACCAGCAATACCAATCCGCCTAAGACAATCAGCATATACAGAAGTGAGGCGGAAAAATATCTGAGAATATGATGATAACCGGAAAACAAATGGCCGTAATCGGCTTTCTGCCCGTCCACAAATTTCAGCGGAATGGTCAAAAGGCCGATGCTGACCATTACCTGCAAGAACCAATCGGCAAGGCTGACTACCAAAGAAAGGAGACTATGCCGGTCGGCAAAGTTCTGAAGAACGCCAAATCCCAGATATATCACCAACACGCCCGCGAAAAGTGAAATAAAAAACCCGAGATTAGCCTTTGTAACTTCCCAACTGAATCGGAGTGCCTCTTTGTTGGAAAACTTTTTTGCCACCGTCTTATTATAACGAATTTTCTACGCAAAATAAAACCGCTCCAGTTGTGATTGGAGCGGTCAGGCTTCCTAGCGGCCGAGGAACCGGTCGTACCATCGTTGCGCGGTAACCGGGACTTTGGCCAGCGGCTTCACCGGCGGATTGACGGCCCTCTCCCGAACGGAAGAGAATCGCCTGATAGGACCTGGCCAGAAGGAAGTGCTCTGCTGCATCTGTTCAAGCTTCTGCCTGAACTCCCGCTCGCGGGTCCCGTTCTCGTACCAGATTGGCGTCGGAATGATTTCGAACTCACTTCTGGCCTTGTAAGAGAGCTCGATGAACTTCCGGAAAGCATCGCCCTCCTTAAGTTCCGGCCGGAACCGCTGAATGAAGCGGTTCCGCTCGAATTCTGGCAGACCGAGCAGGTCCGCAACTCTGAAAATCGCACAGGTGATGGCGCCGTCACCGTAGGGCTGTTCATCCGACCAAAGCTCGAAAACGATGATGCTTTCGGTCCTTTTGTTTCTGATCGCCACTGTCCGCGCCGGTTTCTTGCCAGTCGGTCTGTCCAGCATTGTTGCCTCCTTTCAATCTTTAAACACTGGCTAATTTATAGCAAATTTATAAGACAATGTCAAGTTTGAAAAAAAGAAAAAAGGGCTATCCACGATGTGTTGTGGAT
>JAHFLQ010000003.1:32874-73318 GCA_023244815.1 bacterium | reverse complement strand
GTCCCAGAGCTTCGGCTCGATAAAGCTGGTGTGAGAATCGCCGACTGCCGCGAGCAGCATGTGAGCCGCCGTAAAAGCAAGCTCGTGCTTTTCCAAAACGATTCCGGCCGCTAGCTTTCCCGCCTTCCCGAATTCCGCCGCAAACTTCGCTTTCACCGCTGGGTAATCGGAATCGGCCGGAATCTTTTCCGGAGAAAAATTCAAGTTCTTAGACTTGAGATGTTTGGCCAAACCGTCCAACGACGCGTTGAAAAGCTCAACCGGCTTCAAACTGTCCGGATCGTAGAAATCTTTTTTTAGCTGGTCGAAGACATTAAAAACAAATTCTGAGCCGGCTTCCTCACGTTCCTGAAGTGCGGCACAGCTGTTGGTGGCCGTTGCCTGACCAATTGCTGAGCATCCGAAGAGGACAACAATCAGGAAAAAAGACCAGAGGGTTCTCAACTGGATCCGGCGGTGCGGTACGCAACTCTTCACAACTCACCTCGTTTTGAAGTACTAAAAACAGCCTAGCACAACTAGGCCGTTAAACAACTGGAGCCACCCCCGGGACTTGAACCCAGAACCTTCGCTTTACAAAAGCGCTGCTCTGCCGTTGAGCTAGGGTGGCATATTTATACAACCCAGTTGTGAGCAGGGAGGGATTCGCCCGCTACTCTCGGCTCGCCGTCGCTCGCCGAGGTCTGGGCACCGCCTCACGATTTTTCCTGCTGGAAAAATCGCTCCGGCGTTCGAATCCAACATATGGGCAGGGAGGGATTCGAACCCCCGTAGCCTAAAAGGCGCCTGGTCTACAGCCAGGTGCAATTGACCGCTCTGCCACCTGCCCATCAAAAGCCTAACTTGTCAAACTATAGCATCTGCTGCGTATTATCGCCAGCCTTTTCCACGTTACCGCTATCAGTTTTTTTGGAAAGCTTTCCCAGTCGGTGATTGATAAAGTTGTCCACTTTCATCACCACTATTTTCAATTTTCGCAAAAATTTCGCCAAAAAAGAATTGATGTTCTGATCAATCTCCGCCATCGGCACCTTCGCTATCCAACGGTCGAAAAAATTCGGTCCGCGCGGCGGCGCAACGTTATCATTGACTCGCGGCAAAGCCCGAGCCATCAGGTAGATAACAAAACCAAGGCTGGAAAAAACGATGATTTGCAGAACAAGGCTATACATCAAATAAATTATAGTTCGTACCGGCAAAATCTGCCAATCTGAATGTTTTCGCCGGTTTTAGCAATCACGCCCTTCACTACCTCCTCTACTGTCATTTTTTCATCACGTACATAAGGCTGTTTGAGCAACACCTCCAAATCTTTAGGGTCCATAGCGGCAATATGCATCGCGAGTTCATGCGCCAGACCCCGAAAATCTTCGGTACGCGCCACAAAATCAGTTTCACAGCGCAACTCCAAAAGCACCCCAACACGATTGTTGTGGATGTAGGTTTCCAAGATTCCCACGCCGGTCTTGCGGCCCGACTTGCCCTCAGCTTTTACCAGACCGCGCTCTTGTATAATAGATACCGCTTTGTCCAAATCACCACCCGCGTCTTCCAGGGCTTTTTTACAATCTAGAATTCCCGCGCCGGTCATCTCTCTGAGTTTTTGCACGTCCACCGCGTTGATTTTTGGCATTTTTTACTGTTTACTACTTGCTGATCACTGCTGCCGGTTTCTCTTTCTGGCCTTCCTCTATTTTAGCCTCTAACTTACCCAAAATCCAAGCGATGCTGGTCCGCGAATTATCGTTAGCTGGAATCGGATAATCTACCAGTTCGGGATCGGTATCGGTGCTGATAATCGCCACCACCGGAATCTTCAGTCGCCGCGCCTCCCGGACCGCGGTAATATGATCCGTGACATTCACTACCAATAAAACGTCCGGTAAGCGGCTTAATTTCTCCAAACCGTTGAAAAATTGATCCATCTTGGTGATTAACTTGGAAAACTCCAGCTGTTCCTTCTTGGTGTACTTCTCCAGTTTGCCAGTCGCCTTGTCTGCTTTCAGGTTCATATAGTATTGGATGCGCTTGGAAAGTGTTTTGAAGTTGGTCAAGGTACCGCCAAGCCAACGCTTGGTAACATAGGGCATGGAAAACTTCTTAGCAAAGCCGTCCACCAAATCCTGGGCCGCCGGCTTGGTGCCGACTGTCAAGATCAGCCCATCTTTTTTGGCAAGCTCTTTCATGAATTCACCGGCCTTCTCCAGTGCCTCAAAAGTCTTCGGCAAATCCAAAATTTCGATGCCATTGCGGGTAGCGTAAATAAAAGGCCGCATATGAGGGTGGGTTTTGGATTTCTTGCGGCCGTATAAAATACCGGCCTTGACCATTTCCTCAAGCAACATCGGATCCATCGTCACCTCCGGCACTATACTCTCGGCAACGGCGGAATTATTATTGTTGTCTAATTCGGACATGAATAGCTATAAATGTATACAAATACGCCTGAAATGTAAAGGCATCAAACAGAACTCACCGCGTTAAAGATTTTCTTTTGGAAATTTTCTTTAGAAAAACGTTTAGCGGATTGGGAAATTTTCACACGGCTGAATTTTGTTTTTTCAAATCTTTGCACCGCTTCTATCAAACTGTTCGGCGTTTGCTCTTTAAACAAAATGCCGGTCTCACCATCTTCCACAATTTCCAGCGCGCCGCCGGCAGCGTAAGCGATCACCGGCGTACCGCAAGCTTGCGCCTCCGCCGCCACCAAACCAAAATCTTCTACCTGAGGAAAAATAAAAGCCTTCGCTCCATTGTAGAGCTTGCACAACTCGTCGTCGCCGACCAATGGCAGAAGTTCAATGTTGGCCGCTCCTAATTCATTAATTCTCATTGCTAAGCTCTCTTTTTCAGGGCCGGAACCGACAATCTTTAGCCAATAGCCAAGATTCGCAAACGCATCAATGATTAAATCGAAGCGTTTATACCGCATAAACCGCCCGGCGGCCAGGTAGTAACTTGGAGCTTTTAACTTGGAACTTTTAACTTCGCGATAGAATCGCGATATGTCCACCGGCGGATATGCCAATTTTGCCTCTCGGCCATAATATTTTTTTATTTTCCCGGCGATAAAAGCAGAGTTGGCAATTAAAAGATCTGGCCGCTGTGCCGCTTGGTAATCCCAGTTTTTTAAATAATTAAAGAGATCGCTGAAGGCGGCGGTAAAAATCTTGTTAGAAAAGTAATCCTTCGCCTCCCAGGCGTAACGGAGCGGCGTGTGAATATAAGAAATGTGCTTGGTTGTCTCTGGATTGTAAGTAATACCTTTTGCGTAACCAGCCGTATCGGAAATAATCAGGTCGTACTGGTCACCCAAAAATAAGGATTCGGCCGCTTTGGGCATCAGGGGTATGAAAAGCCGGTGGTGGTCTTTAACGAATTGGAAATTTAGAAAGCTGGTGCCTGCTACCCGAGCGGCAAATTTTGCCGCCGTCTTTTTTCCGTCGTGAAGGATCGTGTAAACTGGCGCCGCCGGAAACATTTCCATCAAAACTTCCAACACCCGCTCGCCGCCGCCGTATTGATTTAGATAGTCGTGAACCAGGGCAACCCGCATGTTATTATTATATACGAGCCATATCCCAATACTAATCTCAGCCGCGATGCCGGCTATTTTATTTTCAGAGCTAGGCGTCGAGGAGTGAGTTGTGGAAGCCCACTACTCACTCCGAGCAACAACGCTATGAAATAAAATAGCCTCATCCCTTTGGGTTGTGATCAAAATGTCCGCTCGCTGTGTCACGGACAGTTGGGAGTAGAGTCTACACCTCAACTGTCCGCTCCTTGCGAATCGGAACATTTTGACCAACAACGCGGCGGGAGTTAGTATTGGGATATGGCTCCGATGCGACGTATTTTAGACATTCTTGGAGCCTCGCTCGGCCTCTTGGCAATGGCGCCGCTTGCGCCATTTATCGCTTTGGCGATTAAATTGAATAGCCGTGGACCGGTGATCGTTAAGCTACCGAGAGTCAGTGGCGGAAAAGTAATTAAAGTTTACAAATTCCGGTCTATGTATGATGGGGCGCATCAAATGAAAGGGGCATTGGCGGTTCTCAACGAAAGAGGCGATGGCCCGTTTTTTAAAATTAAGAAAGACCCGCGAGTTACGAAGGTAGGCAGGCTGATACGGAAATTCCGGCTGGATGAATTTCCCCAAATGGTTAATGTATTGAAAGGCGAGATGACATTGGTTGGACCAAGGCCGCATGAACCGGAAGAGGTGGCCTTCTATCCTCATCCCTACAAGCATCTGGTACTTGCCAAAGCTGGCGTGACCGGACTTTCCCAGATAAGCGGGGCCTCCGAATTGCCATTTTTGAAAGAGTTGGAGCTGGACAATCACTATGTCAGAAATCGCGATTTACTATTGGATATGAAAATTCTCGCCAAAACTGCGGTAATTATGTTTTCCGACCCGACAGCAGTATAATTACAAAGTATGTATCGCTCCAAACTTGGATTCACTTTGATAGAGTTACTTATCTATGTGGCGATTTTCGCGATAGTAGCCGGATTTTTTACCAGTATTCTACTGATTAGCTTGCGGGTACAAAGCACTCAAACTGGTCTTGTAGAAATCAGTGGGCAACTGAACTTTGTGATGCAAGCCGTCCAAAGGCACGTTCATGATGCGACCGCTGTCAGCGCCCCCGCCTCCGGAGCATCCGGTTCAACTCTGACAATCACAAAGCCTTCCGGTATTGTAACTATCGCGCTCGGATCCTGCGGCACTCCAATAACCACCAATGCCGTCTGCGTGACTGAAGCCGGCAATACTGATCCGATTACCAACGATAAAATACAGGTGACTAATCTTACTTTCCGGCACTACACTACCCCGTCCAGCCTGCCCTGCCCGGGCACGCCCTGCGTTCCTTCAACCGAAACAATTCAAATCAATATCTCCGCCGACAATAAATCCCAAAACCCGGCGCAGTTCGTCAGCCGTACTCTCCAAGGCTCCGCCAGTCCGTTGAATCAGTAAATTGTTTTTGATACCAAAATCAAAAAGCGAAGAAGTAGTTGACCGAAGCCCTTAAGTCTTTGCTATTTTCCAAACAGCGTAAGCGGTGTAAATGAAACTCACGCAAGTAAGAATGGCCAGAATGGTAACGACCAAATTGGCCCACTCATTGCCAAAAAGATAGATGTGCGGCAAAACCAAAAATGAAAGGCAGCTTGGCACCGACGCCGTAATTAGGGAATTAACCAGATGGCGCAAGGAGGTTTTTCTTACCAACACCAAATTATGGAGCACCTCCGCCTTTTGGTTTAAAAATTCGTAAACCCGCTCTTCGGTTACTTCAAAACTCCTCTGCCAGTAGCTGGCAATCTCTTTGAAAAGTTTTTCCAGTTCTTTGTATCCGGCAAAGCCAAGATTCGCTTCCTTGGGATTTAGCTTGGCCACGCCATCGCTGAGCGCGCTCCAAACGTCCCAGCCGCGCATCCGCTCAATCTCATGGATTTCTTTTTCCGGGTGAAGCACCAGAATAAACCGTTTGATCGCGTCCTTCTCCCGCTCGGTGCGATCGCTCACCCGGCTGACTTTATAAACGACAAAGGTCGCCACCACCGCGATCATGGCCGCGAGCGCCTGCGGTATCGCGCTTAAGGTGTAGTACCAAAACCAAGGATTGCTAATGATATCTTGCATAAATTCAATTATAGCATTTTGACTTCCGTCAGCTTCACTTCCAGCACCGTATCGCCTTTGCCAAAAAGAAACTTTCCGGTGAATTTCTTGCCGGCGAGAAAGAGCGGCATCCAGTGGATATCGTCCGGCCACATATCTTTGAACGGGATCGCGCTCACCTCAAACCACTGCGGCTTCATCTCATCGCTCTCCGCCGGCTCGCCTTCAAAATTCAGGGCGTGGAAAATATGGCACTCCAGAATTTCCGGATTGCTCTGAAATTCAAAATTAAGAATCCCCACTTTTTCTATATCACCGACCTTCACCGACGCCTCCTCCAGAAATTCCCGCTTGGCCGCCGCCTCGATCGTCTCGCCCGGCTGCACCTTTCCGCCAAACCCATTCCACCGCCCCGCCCCAAACCCGCGCTTCTTCATACCGAGCAAAATTCGAGGGTGCTGATGGATCAGGCAGAGTGTGAGGATTTTTTTAGGCATTATCTATTTTTATAATATTGCTCGTAAATTTTCGGGGCGTATTTCTTTAGCATTTCTATACTTGGGTCCGGCTTATAAATATGTTTGTACTGCATACCGCGAGCCGCGCCGCCTTTTACTTTTTCTGTGAAACTTTGAAGCAACCGCGAACATTCTGATGCCAGATTATTTAAATTTTTAAACATTTCAATATTTAAATATTCGGCATCGAGGGCGGCGTAAATCTGCGCGCGTACTTCGCCGGCCGACCCTTTAGCGATAAAAAGATAGTTCAAAAATTCTTGTTGTGTCCCGCGCTCAAAACCTTCCGCGATATTACTCATCACCGACACCGCCGCGCGCTGAATCTGATCTTTGAAACCAAAATCTTTTGAATCTTTAAATGTTTTGTATACCTGCTTTGTCAGTTCCCTCGCCCTCTGCCAGCAAATCAGGTCTTCAAATTGTTGTATCGTGGCCATCGCCTAATCATATTTAAACATCTAAATATTTCAATATTGCAAGACGGTGTGTTCTGTGTTTTTCAATGTTTAAATGTTTCAATATTGACTTTAGTTTATGCGCGTTATAGCCTGCCATTAGTTCCAAAACAAGGAGATGAATATGGCGCAGTCCGGAAAAGTACGGGTAGAAATTCAATCAGAAATCGCAATAGTGCGCAGACCCGCCCGCGTACTCGTTTACAATGGCGAACAGCTCGTCGCAGAGATAATTGCGGAAATCGAGCCAAAGCAGGGTTGGGATGGCGGATATTACCCCTGTGTCACTCTCAAGAAACTGTAAACAAATTTGCCCCTGAAATACCTTGGGGGCTTTTTTATTTCCCATGACACTTTTTATATTTCTTGCCGCTACCGCAGGGGCAAGGATCGTTGCGACCAACATTATTAAATTTCGGATCGGCGTTTTTCGGCGCGGCAACCGGAGCCTGCGTCATAACGCCGCCGGTCGTGGCGAATTTTAATTTTTCTTCATTCTCCGCCAGCCACTGGTCAAAATCGGCGAGTAGCTGCTGGTAGAGCAGGCGGCCTTCGCGGCGATATTCCACGAGCGGATCGTGCTGGGCATAGGCGCGGATGCGGACGGATTCGCCGAGTGCTTCCATATTTTCCAAGTGCGTCATCCAAAGCATATCCAGCATTCCTAAAACCTGCGGCACTACCCCGCGGGGCAGCGGCAATTCTTTGGCTTCTTCGCTGCCATTTTCGTTATGGGTTATAAGTTGTAAGTTATTAGTTGCGAGTATTGACTGCCGCTTCGCGTAAATCGCCTTCCGTTGCTTATTGAGCACGTCGTCATAGTCCAGTAAATGTTTGCGGGCGTCGAAATTGAAACCCTCCACTTTTCCCTGCGCCTGCTCCACCGCGCGGCTGACCACGCGCGAACTGATCGGCATATCTTCCGGCACTTTCAAAAACTCCATCATTTTTTTCAGCCGATCGCCGGCAAAAATCCGCATCAGATCATCTTCCAACGAAAGATAAAATTGGGAAGAACCTGGGTCGCCCTGCCGTCCGGCGCGGCCGCGAAGCTGGTTATCAATGCGCCGCGATTCATGCCGCTCCGTGCCAATTACGTGAAGCCCTCCCGCGTTTTTCACTTTTTCCGCTTCCAGAATCTCCGGCGGATTGCCGCCCAAAATAATGTCCACGCCGCGGCCCGCCATGTTGGTGGCGATAGTAATCGCGCCCGGTTTGCCGGCCTGCGCGATAATCGCCCCTTCCCGTTCGTTATTCTTCGCGTTCAAAACTTCGTGCGGAATGCCAGCGCGTTTCAGAAGTTGCGAGAGGTATTCATTTTTCTCAATGGAAACCGTGCCAACCAACACCGGCTGGCCCTTCTCGCGCCGCTCTTTGATTTCCCGCACCAGCGCGGAGAATTTTCCTTCCAGTGTCTTGAAGATCAGGTCCGGTTCGTCTTTGCGGATCATCGGCCGGTTCGGTACGATCGTATCCGTGTCCAGTTTATAAACTTTGTCGAACTCTTCGGCGGACGTCTGCGCCGTGCCGGTCATGCCGGCAAGTTTGTCGTACAGGCGGAAATAATTCTGGATGGAAATGGAGGCGTAGGTCTTGGATTCTTCCTGCACGCGCAAGCCTTCTTTCGCCTCGATCGCCTGGTGCAGGCCGCCGGAGTAGCGGCGGCCCGGAAGCAGGCGCCCGGTGAACTGATCTACCAATATAATCTCCCCGTTCCCGCCCGCCTCGCTATGCGAAGCATTGCGGGCAGGCTTTACGACGTAGTCCTTATCAAGATGAAAAAGCGCCTGCGCTTTCAAACTCTCCTGCAAGTAATGGGTGAGCCGCAAATTTTCCGGATCATAAATGTTTTTCACGCCAATCGCCTTTTCTACTTTGTTAATGCCTTCGTCGGTAATTTCCACCGCGCGCCGCTTCTCGTCTTTGGTATAATCCGGGCCATCGCTAAGCCCGCGGACAACGCGCGCGAAAGTTTTATAATGCTCGCTGGACGCGGCGTCGGGCGCGGAAATAATCAGCGGCGTGCGCGCTTCATCAATCAAAATACTGTCCACTTCGTCAATGATCGCGTAGTGGTGGCCACGCTGGACCTGCTGGGCAAGTTCGTAAACCAAATTGTCGCGGAGGTAGTCAAAACCAAATTCGTGATTGGTTCCGTAAGTAATGTCGGCGGCATAGGCTTCTTTGCGATTTATCGGCCGCAAATAATCTTCCTGCACCAAAAAACTTCCGGTAGTGTCCCGCTCTTTATCAATCAACGCTTCGCCTACCGGCGGAATCTTGAAATGCGGGTCGTAGAGCCGCGCGCTTTCGTGAACAAGACAGGCTACCTTCAGGCCCAGCGCTTGATAGATCTGGCCCATCCAGACCGTATCGCGTTTGGCGAGATATTCGTTGACGGTAACCACATGCACGCCTTTTCCGGAGAGCGCGTTCAAATACACGGGCAGGGTCGCGGCAAGCGTCTTGCCTTCACCGGTACGCATCTCGGCGATTTTCCCCCGGTGAAGCGCGATGCCGCCCATCAGCTGGACGTCAAAGTGGCGCTGGCTGAGAGTGCGCTTCGCCGCTTCGCGCACCAACGCAAATGCGCGCGGCAAGATCAGATCGAGCGCCGCTCCTTTGGAAACGATTTCTTTCAAATGCAAACTCGCCGCGGTCAGTTCCTGATCGGTGAGTTTCTGGATTTCCGGCTCAAGCGCGCTGATTTCTTCAACAGTTCTCCGCAACTCGGCATCGGATTTAAAAAGTTTAGAAAGCCATTTGAACATGCGGTCAGTATACTCCACTTATGGCTCACTTGACAAATTTTGAGCATATGCTACAATGGCGGAAGTGTAGGTGAGTAGTTTTTATTGTTCCTTGAAAGCCCCGTAATGGGGCGAAAGGAGATGGCAATGGCGGAAGAGACGACGACGTCAGTGGAGTCGGCGAAACCGGCGAGGCCGAAGATGCGGGTGAAGCTGATGTTCAGCCACCCGACCAACAACCGGCCGAAGGTCAAGATGGCCAAGGTGGACGGATGCACGTTCTTCCGGAAGGGAGATGAGTGGCGTCACGTGGACAACTCCTGCAAGAGAACGAGCCACTGGACCTACAGCGTCCAGTTCCAGATCGGCGAATGCACGCTGATCCGTCAGTCGGGCAACTGGGCGCATCAGGGCCAACCCTGCGCCTCGGCCAAGGCCTACCTGGAAACGCAAGACAAGGCGAACGAGGCGGCCAAGGAACTGATCCAAATCAAGGAGAAGTTCGGACAGATGCAGAGGCCGGAATGCCTGCCCGATTCCACCCTTGTCCCCCAGTGGGTGGACAACTGCAAGTTCGTGCTCGTCGGCGACGTCTTCCACCACGAGGGCCTGCGCTGCAAGAAGCATGTGCACTTCGAGGCGGGTCCCAGTCGCGCACTCCGTATGACCCGCGCACCGGGCGAACAGGTGGACGAGTTCGTCAAGGCGGCCAACGAGGCGATCGGCCAGGCGCTGGCGATCGTCCCGCCCAACCTCATCCAGCGCGCCACGGTCGAGGTCTAGCGCTCAACCGCGCACAACCTCTCAACAGCTCGACTAACCATCGGGCTGTTTTTATTTGACCAATTCTTAAAAAACCTAAATAATAGCTACAGTTCTTTTTAAGGAGACGGCTGTGGCGCGATACATTGAAACAAAAAAGACGGCGAAGCACACAGGAACGATCAGCTGGTTTTTTGAGACGGGCTGCGAGGGTACCTGCTGGATTTTTGAGATCGACGGCAAGAAAGGTTACGACGCGCTTCATTTCCTGGATAAAGGCGATTGGCTGAAGATTTACGGCACGAATGGGTCGGCTGTGTTTGAAGGGAAAATCAACCCAGACTACAAGGCCGGCTGGAAACCATACCCCCAGAATCCCAAACAAGGCCAGCCCTGCGCTTTCGGATTGTGGATCCACTGGACCCAAAAGGGCTGGGAACCGGAGCAGTGGGCGGAGCTCTTCCTCCGGGAAAATATGACGTTCCCAGGCGAAAAACAATCTCGCCCTAAGCTCCGCGCCGAGCTCATTAAAGCGCAGAAGTAGCTTCAAAAATCCAAAGACGCACCCATGTGCGTCTTTTTCATACACAACAATCTCCAGAAGGATGTTCCGGAGAAGTAGCTCACTATCCGAACTACTCCTTCCCGCGTAATTTCTTCAACTCTTTCTATGCCAAGCTTCCGAACGAAAACCACGGCTGTAGGGCCGTGGAAGCGTGGGCACGTCTAGTGCTACCGTCGACGGTAGCACTAGACGGACAAGGTCCGAACCAGAAAGAAACCCCGGCCTTAAGGCCGGGGAATTTCATTACTAGGTTATCTGACGATCGTCAGATAACCTAGTTAATCTTTTCCGCGCAATTTCCTCAACTCTTTTTGCCCACCGGAATCCTGTGGCCGAAATCTCTCCAAATACTTCTTAATTTCCATTTCCAAAATATTCCTTACCTCGTCCACTCCCAAGCGCACATCCCAATTCTCGGTTTCCGCGCGCAGTAGTTTGCCAGGCAATTCCAAGTTGCCCTCCAAATGGTAGACAGCGCCTTTATGATGGTGCTTAGTGGAACGGCCGATCTCCACGAATACCCGCGCCGCGCCTTTCTCGTCCATCCGCTTGATAAATTTTCCCAGCCCGCCGATTTTTTCGTTAATATACTCGTTCATCGCCGGCGTGCTGTCTAGATTTGTGTATTTAATATCGATTCTCATTTTATTCCACGTATTGGACCTCTTCTTCCAGTATAACTCCAAATTTATCCTTCACGGTTTCTTTAGCAAGCTCGATCAACTTTTTCACGTCTTCGGCAGTCGCGCCTTGCGTATTGACAATAAAATTCGGGTGCTTCGGTGAAAACATCGCGCCGCCGGAAGCCACACCCTTCAATCCCGTTTCCGAAAGCAAGACTGCTGTCGGCAGAACCGGAAACGGATCTTTTTTCATTTTTCCCACAAATCGTTCCTGGAATTCTTTCGGGACGTCTTTCCAGTCCACATTTTTGAAGATACTGCCGATGTTCGGATACTCCATCGGATGCCGTTCCTGCCGATATTGTATTTTGCTTTCGATTGCTTCCTGGATCGCTTTTTTTTCACCATTCTGCAACTGAAGCGTCGCTTCCAGAATAATTTCCTCGCCGTTCTTCTCTTTGAAAATGCTGGAACGATAACCAAACTTAGATTCTTTGTGGCCGCGATTTATAATCTTCGGCGCTCCGGCAATATCCAAACTCACCACCTCTGTAATCACGTCTTGTATCTCACCGCCGAAAGCGCCCGCGTTGCCGCGAATCGCGCCGCCTACGGTTCCCGGCAAACCGCCCGCCCATTCCAGGCCGGAAAGACCGTTGGCGATGGTGAAGGCCAGAAGATCAGCCACCGAGACTCCGGCGCCGACGCGGATAACGCCGTCTTTTCCTTCCAGTGTCATAATTTCCGGTTTCACCACCAGTCCGGGAAATCCCTTGTCGCTGATGAGCAGATTCGTCCCGCCGCCCAAGACGAAGATCGGCAGTTTTTCCTGCTTCGCCTTCTCCACGCCGGCGGTCAGCTCTTCCAAAGTTTTCGGGACGAAAAATTGGCGGGCCGGTCCGCCAATTTTGTAGTTGCTATATTCTTTTAAGCTGATGTTGGATTGAAACATTCCACTGGGCTTAACCACCCAGAGGACCGCAGGTGGTGACGCCACCGCTTGCGCGCCTGCCCCGTACCAAAAATTGATCGCCCTGAACTACCGAGAGGGCCACGTGTGGTGACCTCCAATACAATTTGTGTTGAGTGAGTGCGCGTCCACGTGGCCCTCTCGAGGGTCCAGGGCAGACAGTGCACTGGCAAAATCCAGGTTTAATTTTTTTGGTGCGGGGTCCATGCGGTCCTCAGGATGGTCAAACGGCACTGCAAAATCATTATATCGTAACATTAAGAAATAAAAAGCCCCTTTATTGGGGGCTTGGTATAGGGAAGTCTGGTCAAGAAACTTTTTCGATTTTGTAGTTGATGTTATTTTCCATAATTTTGATTTTTGTGCCTTTTGGAAATTCTATACAGCGGGCGACGTCTTCCTGAAGTACGCAGGTGGTTTCGTCTTGAAAATACACGACTGTAAGGACCGTGTAACGTCGGCTGACATAATCTACTCGATCATAGATCCCCTCAGCGATCATTTCGTAGTCAGTCGGTTGTGATGGGCGGCATAAAACAAAAACACAAAAACCCACCCAAACTGCTGTAAAGCCCACGACTGTTAAAGCAGCTAACATAAATCCTCCTTTTCAAAAACCTGCTAAAAATATACAAAGGCTTCCCGGTTCTGTCAACTACAAAAATACTGCTAAAAACAAAACACCCGCTTGCGCGGGTGTTTTGCCACAAATTGAGCGGGGCATTTCTCGATCCAGCTTGCGCTGGACTGAGCAATACTCATCACTCACTCTAAAAAGAGTATACACGATTTGACTTTCTAAGTCAACCGCGCTACTCTGTGGATAAGTCGATTACAAATGTATATAAACTTAAACATTAACTTAATTTATGATTTCAACCATCCTATTGGGAGGGGTTTTACTCGTTCTTGGTCTTGGTCTCGGCTACTTTATCAGGCAGAGCATCTCGGCTAAGCACGCGAGTTCCCTAGAAGAAAGGGCGAAAAAGGTAATTCTGGAGGCGCAAGAAAAGGCCGTTTCTTTGCTTGAAGACGTTCAACGCGATGAGCGCGAACGTAAGGCCAAGCTGGATACGACAGAAGAGCGCCTGATGAAAAAGGACGAGAGCTTGGAACAACGTTCCAGCGATCTTTCCAAAACAGAAGCCAACTTGAAAGAGCAGTTGGCGAATGTCGATCGGATCAAACAAGAAGCCGATGAACTCCAGAAAAAAACGGTGGTGCAATTGGAAAAAATCGCCGGTCTTTCTGCCGAACAGGCCAAAGTAAAACTTTTTGATGAATTAAAGAACCAGTACCAGCATGATTTGGTGAAAACCATCCAAAGTCTGGAACATGAAAAGCGCGAAGAGGTGGAAAAGAAAAGTTTGGAAATTATTACCACCGCCATTCAGCGCTATGCCCGTTCGCACGTCGCCGATTTAACCACTACCGCTTTTCACCTTCCCAATGAAGAAATGAAGGGAAAGATCATCGGCCGCGAAGGCCGCAATATCCGGACCCTGGAGCGTTTAACTGGCGCGGAATTGATTGTGGACGAATCGCCGGAAACCATTCTCATCTCTTCTTTCGATCCTCTGCGCCGGGAAACCGCCCGCCTCGCCTTGGAAAAACTGGTGAAAGACGGGCGAATTCAGCCTGCCAAGATTGAGGAAAAAGTGGAGGAAGCTAAAAACGAGCTCAATAAGCGGATGATGGAGGTAGGCGAACAAGCCGCTTTGGAAATCGGCGTGGTAGATTTCCCGAAAGAAATTCTCCAACTGCTCGGCCGCTTGCACTTCCGGACCAGTTACGGCCAGAACGTTTTGGTGCACTCTGTGGAAATGGCGCACATCTCCGGCATTATGGCCGCTGAACTCGGCGCCAATGTGGAGATTGCCAAACGCGCCGCTCTGCTCCACGATATCGGCAAAGCGATCAGTCATGAAGTAGAGGGTACGCACGTGAACCTTGGCCGTAAGATTTTACAGAAATACGGAATTGATGAAAAAATTATCCGCGGCATGGAGTCCCACCACGAGGAGTATCCGTTCTCCACTCCGGAATCATTTATCGTCACGGCCGCTGACATCCTCTCGGCCGCCCGCCCGGGAGCCCGCCGCGACACCGCTGAAAATTACCTGAAGCGCCTAGAAGAGTTAGAAAAAATCGCTACCAGCTTTGAGGGTGTTAAATCCGCCTACGCGCTTTCCGCCGGCCGCGAAATCCGCATCTTCGTGGTACCGGAAAAAATAGACGACTTCGGCGCTCTCCAGCTCGCCAAAAATGTGGCTTCTAAAGTGCAGACGGAAATGAAATACCCGGGCGAAATCAAAGTGAACGTGATTCGTGAAACTCGCGCGGTGGAATTCGCCCGGTAGCCATAACTTCGACTGGATTGCCGGAGAAACGCCGACTATATTCAATATCACGAAGTGGTCGAAGTTGTGGCACCGGGTTCGCGAAGTAGTAGTCAGTAGCAGGGATTTGGTATAATAAAAAAACAAGGTCGTTCAAATGCGAAAATAAATCTAAATGAAAAAAGAAGGACTAGTGGAGGCAGTAATGAAAGCGGCAAAAATGGCTACCAAAAAACAGGCGGCGGAAGCTGTGAATGCGCTTTTCGATACGATCACCAAAACCCTGGGACGGGGTGAGGAGGTCGGCGTTACTGGTTTTGGTACCTTTAAAGTAGTCAAAACCAAGGCGCGCATGGGCATAAACCCGAAAACAGGCGCGAAACTACAAATCCCCGCCGGCACCAAACCGAAATTCAAAGCCGGTAAAGAATTAAAGGACGCTGTGAGATAGCGAGAAAATAAAAAATCTCCCCCGATGTACATCGGGGGAGATTTTTTATAAGGACAAATTCTTTAAAAGTTCGTCTATATCGAGGCCAACAGATTTCTCATTGCCAAGATCGTACTTTGCCTGCCCTAGCTGGATCTGGAAATTTAGATTTTCCATTTCTGATTTCAAATTTTCGCCGCCCGCTTTAGTCAATAGAGACGGAGACAGGTTGCCGAGATGGAGATAGGACAGGCCGCCTAGAGCGATAAATAATAGGATGCTCGCCATTGCCAGCGCAGCCGCCAGCCTGAAACTCTCGGAAAAGCTGAAAACGAAGCGCGCCGGAGCCGGTTTTTGCTCACTCGCGAATAATATTTGCCGGGAACGATGAATAAAGCCGTCATCGGGACTGACTAGCTTAAGCGATTTTAAAACTTTGATTAGTCGTTCTTCCATAGGATTTCTTTTAGATTATTGATAGCTCGGTGTTGGAGTAGACGAACAGCACCTTCAGTTTTACTCATCGTGTTGGCGATTTCTTCATTGGAGAGGTCTTCTATGAATTTCATGATGATCACGTCTTGCTGCTCCTGGTTAAGCTGGGCGATTGCTTCCTTAACTTTATCCAGCGCCAGAACTTTCTCCAGGTCGTTTTCTACCACGCCGACTATGGATAGGAGATCTTCGTCCACGTTTTCAAAACTCGTATGAGTTTTCTTGGTGCGGTAGTGATCTATAACCTTGTTCCTCGCTATCTGGTAAAGCCAGCTTGAAAAGGGAAAACCCTGGTGCTTGTAGCCTTTCAAGTTCTGCCAAGCGCTCAAGAACACTTCATGGGTAAGGTCTTCCGCCTCTTCTTTGTCTGTTACCTTAACGTAAACAAACCGATAGATCGGGGCAACATAATGGTCGTAAAGCGGCCCAAAAGCCTCCTTTTTACCCTTCTGCGCCTCTCTTATTAAGTTCAGTTCGCCGTCTAGCATATATAACGAATAAGTTGGGTTTTGGTTTCTTATTGTAGAGTCCGCTTCTGGACCCCCCTAAAGACCATTTTAGCACACCCGCTTGCCGGTTTAACTGCCGCAGGCATGGCAGGCAGGATTAAAAAATCTCCGACACTTGTTCGGAGATTTTTGATTATTTTAGAGTCTACCACAACTGGCTAAAAAGGCAATCAATGCCACGGAGTGTTTTTCGTTGTATCATTAAGACATATGCATAAGCTAATTTCTTTCGTCATATCCGAATCGCATCGGCTGAAAAAAGGGGAGGCTGTGGAACTCCGACCGCTGGAAAGCGCGCCGCCTTATTATAAATCCACTATGCCGCAGCAGTACGCGATGGTGGAGGAAAAAGCAAAAGTTGGCGGCCGAGATGTAAAATTTTTGGTGCGCGCCTATCCCCCGGAAAATATTCTTGTAGAGGCGACGGTGGAAATTGACGATGCTTTCTCAAAAGAAACCTTCAAACTCCGCGAAGCTCTGATTGACGCCTGCCAGAAAATTTCCCAAAAGCATGGGGGTGAATTGGAATTGAGCGAAGAATACTCCATCGCTCTCGTTTCCGGCTATGATGGCGATCCCGAACAATTTTTGAATAAAAAACAGGCGATTGCTTCGTTTCTTAAATCCGAGATCCAGAAATTGGACGACCAGGAAATTGAATACACGCTTTCCAAGCAAATCAAATACGCCAACAATGATCTCGTGATTGTGGACTGGGACGGCGCTTTCGTTTTCGACACCGAAGGTAAGATCGACGACATTATCGATCTCTTCCAAACCGCCAACCTGCAACTCCTTCGCTATCGGATTCTGGACCGCAAACTGGACGACCGTCTCCGCAAAGTTACCAAATTCGCCCACGCGCCAAAATTAAAAATACAATTCTATAAACACAATAAAGAACTGCGCCATGCTTTTCAGGAGGTGATTGAGACGCGTTCAATGGCCATTGCTGACTTCGAAGCCATCGAGCGCGACATCAAACTGATCGGTGACTGGTACTCCGCTCGTCTTTACGATTTAATTTCCAAAAAATTCAAATTAGACGACTGGCGCAAAACTATTCAGGAAAAATTAGATTCTTTGGAAGATATTTACAATATCGTCTCCGAAAACTTCAGCATTTCCAGTCGTCAATTTCTGGAGCTTATCCAGATCATCCTCTTCTTTGTCCTCCAGGCCGGGTGGTTCGTGCTACTTGTGTTAGAATTTCTTTACTTTACGGAAAAATAGGTTAATATTTTGATATTCGGGCCTATAGTAAAGTGGCATTACGCGCCCTTCGCATGGGCGAGGCGCCGGTTCGATTCCGGCTAGGTCCACGCCTAAAGAAAAGAGGTGTTTTGGTTATCCACACCACCGGGCTATTGTTGCCGCTTTTATGTTAAAATGAGGTTATAAAGAAAGGTCGTTAAAAACCCTAAATTTATACCTATGGTAATTGAAAGCTGGTTAAATGTTTTAAGGGCATCCATTCAAAACCTGTGGCTTGTAACGGCAGGCTTTTTACCTCAATTGATCGGCTCATTGCTGGTCTTTGTAATTGGCTTGATCGTGGCCGCGGTTCTTGATCGGGTAGTGGAAAGAATTATCTACCACCTGAAACTGGATGTATTGTTGAGGCGGTTAGGAGTAGACGCCTTTGTCGAGCGGGCCAATATGAAACTGGACGCCGGGAAATTCCTGGGACGTTTGGTCTACTGGTTCTTCGTCTTGGCTTTCCTCTTAGCTTCTTCGGACATTTTGGGCTTCTCCACGTTGTCTGGCTTCGTTCGAGATGTTCTCACCTATACTCCGCAGGTGTTGGTTTCGGTCCTAATTTTGTTGGCAACGCTCGTAGTCGCGAATTTTCTCCGCGGCTTGGTAAGGGCTTCGGTAATGAGCGCGAACATGCACACAGCTAAGGGATTGGGGGCAGTAACCTGGTGGGTGGTCTTCGTCTTCGGATTCCTGACATCGTTGGTGCAATTGGGCGTAGCGGTCAGCATTATCAATACGCTGATCACTGGCTTAATCGCGATGCTGGCTTTGGCCGGCGGATTAGCCTTCGGCTTGGGCGGCAAAGATATGGCGTCCAAAATGCTGGACGGTTTGCGCGACGAATTCAACCACCGGGGCTAAAAACTCCGCAGTTCATTCAACAAAATCTCCGCCGATCGGCGGAGATTTTGTATTTTGTCATTGCTTCACTCGGTAAGGGGGCGTCGCCGATCCAGGCCTTATCGTTTCTTGCGGAGAAAGGTCGGAATGTCCCAAACGTCTTCGTCTCTCTTTTTGTCTTTGCCGTTTTTATCTTTACCGCCGTTGGATACCGATTTATCTGTTTTTTCTTCATTGGCAATTACCGGCTTCGGCGACGACGCGTTAAACAAAGTAGTAATGCCGGAATCTCCGCCCTTCAAAGACGAGCCGTTGAAACCGGTGGCAACCATAATAACTTTAAGAGCGCCCTTGCGGAGCTTGCGATCGTGATAGGCTCCGAAAATAATTTTGGCCGCCGGGTCTACCGATTCCCCAATCACTTTGGCGATGTCATGGATTTCATTCAGGCGCATATCCTTACCGCCGGAAACCGCAAAGAGTACGCCTTTGGCGCCATCAATAGATACCTCCAGCAAAGGTGAGTTAATTGCCTGGTCCACGGCCGTCATTGCCCGCTCTTGGCCGTTGGCAAGGCCAATGCCCACCAAAGCCGAACCGGCGTCTTTCATAATCGCTTTCACATCGGCGAAATCCACGTTAATAATGCCCGGCATCGCGATTAGCTCGGCAATACCCTGCACGCTATGGCGCAAAATGTCATCAATAAACTCAAAAGCTTTAATAATCGGCGTGTCTTTTTTGATAACGCTGAAAATGCGGTCGTTAGGAACTACAATCAGCGTGTCTACCTTTTCTTTTAATTTCTGGAGGGCCTCCTGGGCAATCCTGGAACGCTGAGCGCCTTCAAAAGTGAATGGTTTAGTAACTACAGCCACGGTCAGCGCGCCGCTTTCCCTCGCCGCTTCGGCAATCACCGGGGCCGCTCCAGAACCGGTGCCGCCACCCAAACCAGCGGTAATAAACACCAAATCAGCTCCTTTGAGCGTCTCTACTATCTCCGAACGGTTCTCCTCCGCCGCTTGCCTGCCCAGCTCTGGATTCATGCCAGTCCCCAACCCGCGAGTTAGATTTTTCCCTATGTAAACTTTGTACTTAGCGTGGCAATAATCCAAGTCCTGGGCATCGGTGTTAATAGCGATAAAATCAACCGATTTAACCTCAAAATCTTCTTGCATACGTGAAATGGCGTTGCCGCCTCCGCCGCCAACGCCAACTACTTTAATTTTGGCGGCATAGTCGCCGGACCCCTTTTTTGGTTTGTTGTTGGTATTCGCCATTTTCCTTTTATAAAAAGTATAGACGCTTAGGGTGTGAAAGTATTGAAAATTTTCCTGAAGATACTGCCGACACGGTTGGCTGAAGACTCCGGCGTTGCCAAGCGATCGGCTCCAGAAAGCACGAGGCCGAAAGCGCAGGCCATTTCTGGATCTTCCGACTGGGACATCAGTTCGGAATTATTGACGTCCACTTCGGAAAGATTCGGGATGCCGATCTGCGCGCTTAATTTTAGCTCCTGCTTTGTCAAATCCACGATTGCCGGCAATTTGGAGCCGCCGCCCGCAAGCACCACGCCCGCCGGCAAACGCGCCGCCTTTCCGATGTACTTTAACTCATTATTTACAAATTCCAAAATTTCCGCAAGCCGCACTTCGATGATTTCGGCAATATAACGGCGGGAAACCGAACCGCGCGCGGTCGCGTCAAATTTGGTTAAGTCTACCTGCTCGCGACTGGGCGCTTCTTTAGCCAGAGCGGTACCCAACGAAAGCTTCACGTTTTCAGCGGAATTATGGGCGATTTTCAGACCGATCGCCAGATCGTTGGTAACATTGCCAGAACCAACCGGAAAGATCGCTGTGTGTAAAAGCTTGTTCTCCTCGTAAACACCAATCCCGGTCTTACTAAAACCTACATCAATCATAGTTACCCCCAGCTCTTTTTGGTTTTTGGAAAGTAGGGCGCGCGCGGAAGCGAGCGGAGAAAAAATAAGGCCGGCGATTTCCCCACCAGCACTTTCCACGCATTTGGTAAGGTTTTTTATTGCCGGCGCGAAGGCATCTATAATTAGACTGCTGACCTCTAGACGATTGCCAACCATTCCGAGAGGATCGCGAATGCCAACAACCCCATCAACGATAAACTCATTAGTGATGCGATGGACGACCATCCGATTCAGAGGCATCTTAATTGCTTGAGAAGCGTCGATCGCTCGATCAATGTCATCTTGGAAAATCTCTGAATCGGCACGGGAGACTGCCACCATGCCCATCCCGTTCTGCGCTTTAAAGTCCGGGCTGCCTACCGCTAGAAAAATATTTTTAACAGCGCCTTTAGCAATCTGCTTTATTTCTCCCAGCGCCTGGCTAATCGCGCGCGTGGCTTCAGGAAGGTCGTCAACCACACCCCTCCGCATACCGGCAGATGGCATCTTAAAAAGATGCACCAAAGACAATTTGGAGTTCTTTTTAACTTCCGCGACTGCCGCTTTAATAGAATGTGAGCCGACATCAAGGCCGACTATGAATTGAGTCATTGAGTCAATAACTTGAGTAACTGCCGTTCTTTCTTTTCCATCCTAATAATATCATTTTTCTTTTTATGGCCATAGCCTAAAAGGTGCAAAACTCCGTGAATGAGCATGTAAGAAAGCTCTTCGCCTTCTTTGGCAATATGGTCGGGGTTTAAAAATATCTCCCCGAGCGGTTTCGTACGCCGGTTGGGGTTTGGGAAGCCCCGGGGAGCCGGAAAAGACATCACGTTCTTTTTCATAAACTGATTTCCTACTAAAAACACCTCAATCCTCGCTCTTTTTATAGACAAAACCCGCGCCAACTTAAGGGCGGTTCGCTTAACCATTGGCACCAGATGATTAAATCGTTTTCCCCAACTCTCAACCTTGACGGCCATGATTAGCTCCCAAGTTTTTCTTTTACCAGTTGGCTAACCAGACCAGAATCGGCTTTGCCCCTTAATTCCGCCATCACCGCTTTCATTACTGGGCCAATCTCCTTCGATCCAACTTTCTTGACAGTCGCCTCTACAATTTTATCCACCTCCTCCCGGCTCATCTGTTTAGGTAAATATTTTTGCATTACTTCCAGCTCTTTCTTTTCTTTATCCGCCAAATCCTGCCGCCCGCCTTTAGTAAAGGCGTCTATGGAATCTTTGCGCTTTTTCGCCTCGGTCATTAGCACAGAAAGAACGTCTTCATCGGTCAGCTCACCAGCCACTCCCTTCATCTTTTTTTCAATTTCTTTATTATTAACGGCAGAAATCACCATGCGCAAAAGGCTGACCGATTGGGTATCGCCAGATTTCATTGCGGCCTTTAGGTCCGCGGCTAGTTGTTCTCTAAGCGCCATTGTTACAACTCACCAAGCTTGCGGGCAATCTCCATCTCTTTCTTTTTGACTTCCCGATGGAGAGCGGAAAGTTTGCGCTTCAAACGATTTTGCGTTCGGCTATGAAACCGGCGCTTTTTGGATTCACGCAAAACTCCAGTCTGTTGAACACGCTTAATAAACCGGTAGATTAACGAGGTGGTGGATTCGCCTTCCCTTTTTTTAACTTCTGCCATTGTGGTTTAAAGAATAACCCAAAATTAGGCTATTTGTCCAGTACCGGGTGCGGCATTTTATCTATATCTGCCTGGTTCTCCCAGCCACCCAGCAGGTGGAGGTGGAGATGGTCTACCGCCTGTCCCCCTTCTCGGCCAACATTAAAAACCAGCTTATAACCCATCAAGCCTAGTTTAGCCGCCAGTTTTTTCGCGGAATAAATCAGTTCCGCTAAAACCTCCTTGTGGTTATCTTCAAGGTGGGCAATCGATTGGATATGTTCTTTGGGGATGATCAGATAATGGACCGGCGCCGAAGGACGGATATCCTTGAATGCGATCACCCGATCGTTTTCCAGAGCGATCTCCGCGGATATTTCCTTTTTGCCAATTTTACAAAAAATACAGCTTTCCATTTTACCGAAGCTTACGACGCAAAACATTTACTACTTTAATCAGCGGTACGGTCTCCTGCGCGCCGGATTTCATATCACGAATAATGATGGACTGCTCAAAAGCTTCCTGCTGGCCAAAAATCAGCGCGAATGGCGAGCCAAGCTTGTCGGCGGATTTCAGTTGGGCACGAAGAGAGTCTTTACCGAGCGCTTCGTGAATATCCATCCCCGCTTCCCGAAACATTTCCACAATCGCCAGCGCTTTGGCTTTCGCTAAATCTCCGATATGGATCAGGTATAGCTTCGGCTTGACCTTGCCAAGTATGCTGATGTTTTTTTGCTTGATTATTTCCACTATCCGCTCCAATCCCGTGGCGGATCCCACTCCCGGCGACTGCCGACCGCCCAACATTTCCACCAGGTAGTCGTAGCGGCCGCCCGCAGCAATAGCAAAATTAAATCCTTGGTGAAAAATTTCAAAAACGGTCTTGGTATAGTAATCGAAGCCTCGAACTAAAAACTGATTCAGGCTGTACGGCAACTTCACCTCTTCTAAAAACTCCAACACCTTTTTAAAATGCTTCTTGCAGTCGGAATCCAGCGAATCAAGGATGTTGGGGGAATCTTTCTTAAGTTCAATGCATTTATCGACTTTGCAGTCGAGTAGCCGCATCGGATTTATTTTTAAGCGGTGCCGATCATCGGCACAAAGGAGTTTTTCCTTGCTCTTGTAGTACTCCACAAGCTTTTTCTTGAAATTTGGCCGGCATTTATTGCAGCCAGTGCTGTTAATCTGCACCTCTGTGTCTTTCAGTTTCAAGTATTGCAGGAAACGATAGGTGGCAATGATAACCTGCGCGTCATACACTGGATCGTTGTCCCCGCTGATGATTTCAAATCCCAGCTGATGAAACTGGCGGAAACGCCCGGCTTGTGGCTGCTCATAGCGGAACATCGGACCTTCGTAATAAAGCTTTAACGGCTGGCCAAGATGGCTGAGACCGTGCTCTATATAAGAGCGGACAATCGGAGCCGTCCCTTCCGGACGCAAAGCCAGACCGTCACTGCCTCTACTTTTTAAAATAAACATCTGCTTTTCCACCACTTCGGAAATTTCGCCGAGCGGACGATTAAAAAGCTCTTCCTTTTCCAGAATCGGTGTTTCAATTTTCAAAAAATTATAATAATCGGCAACTTCTTTGCCGACCTTCCGAACCTTTTCCCAAAGCGGCTGGTCGGCCGGTAAAATATCGTGCATTCCTTTGGGCGAGGTAATGATGGGGGCTTTTGGTTTTTTTGATGACTTAGCCATTATGGTATTGCCGGAGTTTTCACTACTTCAAATTCGCTGATTGGAAAAATGCGGAGACGCACCAATCCGATAATATCTTTTTTGGGAACCGGGCCCCAGTTTCGGGAGTCAAAGCTATTATACCGGTTATCTCCTAAAACAAAATACTGGTCAGCCCCAAGCTTTACGTCCGTGTAGCCATTGGTTTCACCAGTTACCGGTATTGCTTTGCCACTAATATCGTAAACCGTCACCTTCCCGTCCCGCACCACAACTCGATCGCCAGGCAAACCGATGATTCTTTTGATGAAATACACGGAGGGATCGTTGGGATAACGAAAGACTATTGGTTCACCGCGTTGTGGTGCGCGAAAATGATAAGTAACTTCGTCAATGATCAAATAATTGTGATTGTAAAATGTGGGCTCCATGCTCGCGCCACTTACCAAAAACGGCTGGGCAAGAAAATTTCTTATCAGAAACACGGTAACAACCGAAATTAAAACAATTTCAATAATCTCCCATGCTGAACTCCAAAAAGCTCGCATAATGCTTCAATTATGGAAGATTGGCTCGTTTAATGCAACTTTTTATTCGCTCATCTTCTTCCTCGCCGCGACGCTCCGGTGCAGACAAATTATTCTTCTCTCACTTCGGGCTAATCCCTCCGGAATTTGGTCGCGTAAAACGCTCCCGCAGTTCCGGCTTCCCTCTCGTTCGAGAAGGTAATTTGTACCTGCCCCTCCGCTAAGGCGGCTGTGGAGAAGATGGGCTCGTTTGTTTTTTGCTAGCCCGCGGGCTAGCAAGCTGTTCGCCAACTTTCTGATATAATCTATTTATATGAAATTCGCACCGAAACTAATCATCGGCCTCGGCAATCCTGATAAAAAGTATGAAAACACCTATCATAATGTAGGCCATATGCTTGCGGATTATTTGAGCGGCGAAGCGATGAAGTCCGATACTTATATGAACGAGTCAGGTAGGTCTGTGGCGAAAGCAATGAAAAAGTTTGGCGTGAAACCGGAAAATCTTTTGATCGTGCACGACGACAGTGACATTGAGCTTGGCAAATATAAATTCAGTTTCGGGCGCGGCGCGGCTGGCCACCATGGCGTGGAAAACATCCAGGCCACTCTAAAAACTAATAATTTCTGGCGGCTTCGCATCGGCATCCGCCCGGCGCAAAAGGAAAGCGGAACTCGAAAGAAGGCCGAAGAATTCGTCCTGAAAAAAATCTCTCCCGCCGATAAAAAGCTTCTGGAAAAAGTTTTTGAAGAGATAAGAGCTAAATTGACAAGTACAAAATAATTTGTTAATATCTTGGCAGTTGGGATCAGTGGTTGATCCTATTGAGAATTTTGTGAAAGGAGGCGCGCGTGGAACAAGTGAAGATTTTCTCAGGTCTCACAGGGGCCGTAGAAACCCAGGTGAATTCCTGGCTCAAGGAAAACGGCGACAGAATCAGCATTATCGGCCGTAAGCTGAGCAGCATTTACGTTCCTAGTTACCAATGCATCCACGTCATCATCGCCATCTTTTACACGGACAAGCACTAAACTAAACGCCGCCTTAACCAGGCGGCTTTCAATTTCCCAAAGAACCGCGAACTTTATGAAATAAATAAAATGGGTTGAGGGCGGGTTGGTCCGCGGCACGTCCCGCAGGACGATTTGGCTAGCCTGACTCATGATTGAGTCAGAGCTATGGCGCCTGGCAAATCGTCCGAGGGTGAAGAAACTTTTGCCGCTGGAGCAAAAGTATTCTGGTGCCGCGGAGTAATCCGACCTAAACCCAAATACCCTCTAGAATTTCAAAGAGGTCAGCTTAAAGTTAAGCGAGAAGGAAACGGTGCCGTCGTCGTTGACTTTGATATTAGAGAGCGGCAAAATCACGTCTTGGAAGTTTGGCTCTTTCGCCATCGTATTTTTAAAATTAATGACCGCTGAATCATTCACCGCCTTCCCAATCAGTAAACCGGAAAGCGCCGGGTCAACAAATAATCTTTGCATGGACACCTTGTCGCCCGTAAGCAATTTCATCTTTGAGTAAAAATTGGACCAGGCGGGCGTCAGTTCCTGCGCTTTCAGCGCGTAATTTAAAGCTTGATTAAATTTTTGGACATTCGCCTGCAAGCCCTGAATTTCATTTAATGGAACCAGGTTGCGGTTCGCCAAATCCAGCGCTCCGGCGGCGGCCGAACGAACAAGAAGCGAGTCCGCAACCAGTAAAACCAAAAACATAAAACCGGCCGTTAAAACAAGGATATTCCGCCAAGTCTTGATAAAATTCAACGCCAGCTCGCGGTAATATTCCTGTTCCACGCCAAGGGTAGTAAGGCTAATGAATTGGTCTTGGTCGCGTGGAATCAAACCTCGCTCGGCCGCCCCCAAAGCACCGTACCAAAGCGGAGAAAGATGCCCGTATTTCAAAATTTGGAAAGGCTGGACGTTCAAAGAAAAATTATGCCTGACATTGTTAATAATTTCTTTAGCAATCGGATTATCCACCAGCAAAACTTCCTGCACCGGCTGGCCCCACCGGCTGGCATAAAAATTGATTACCTGTTTGATGTGGCGCGCCAAAAAATCCTGGACATCGGCTGTCGATATCTTCCGGCCGCCAATTTCTTCCTGAAGCGCCGACCAGGAATTAAAATAATTGAAATAGAGGTGACCGTTTTTAACAATCATAAGATCCGGCCCGTCACTGCCAAGATAAACAACCAGATAGGGCGTATCGGCTTTCAGGCCGGAACTGTAATTTTTCACCAACCGGGTGACGGCCAGCGCCGGAAATTCTACCGACACGACACTAAAATTAGCTTCCCGCAAGACAGCGGTCAGGTCATCCACCTCCATTGAGTTCACGAATGCCCCCAATGCTTCCAATTGGCCCTGCTTTGTTTCGCCGATCATCTGATACCCGTAATAAGCGGATTTTGTATCAATCGGCGAAATACTCTGAAGATTCAGCTTGGCAGTTTCATTCACGATTTTCGCCGGCACCAACGGCATAGTAAACGCCTGGGTATAAACGTTATTGGTGGGTATCAGCAAGACAACGTGCAAAGATTTTTTTAGTGAGTCAACTTGTTGGTGCAGTCCCTTCAGCGCTGTGGCCAATTTACCGCGATCCAAAATTTTCCCGCCGCTGATAATGCCTGGTGGCATCTGGACAGAAGCCTGCCTCAACCGGCTGTTCTCTATTCTGACAAACCGCAAAGCAAGGTCGGAAATTTCCAAACCGCCGATGTTCGGCGCGGGATTGAGATACTTTTTTAAATTCAGGCTGATTTTCATTAGAGAGGAATCTCTTGTAGCAAATCGACGCTTACCTGGCCGGTAACCGGATCGACGCTGAGAACCGCGTGAATTCTTTTTTGCTTATTGAGCGCCGCCGCGGTGGAAATTATTTCTGTTTTCCCAGCGCCAACACAAGTGTCTTTGCAAATTGAAATGGTCGCGGTCCGGCCATTGGAGATGGCTAGGGTATAGGGTGACGGGCAAGAACCGTTTGGACAAGTCTTGTCACGCACCACTCGGATAATCGCGTCACTGGCTCCGGCACGCGCCGTTTCCAACGCTTCGGCGGACAGACGGGATGCAAAATTAATCGTGTTGAAGTAGTAGGTTAAAAAAGCAATGGCAATCGCGATTTCAATAATGATACTTCCTAACAAAAGCATCATAGGTAACGCGGAAACGCCGTCACGACGTTTCCATATTTCAATATTTAAATATTTAAACATCTCGCTTCGCGTTTATGGGCTGTAATTAATTATCACGTCATCAACTTGCGGGCTGCTCACGCCGGACCAGGCAAGCCAGATTTTGTATCGGACATAGCGGAAATTATTGTGGTAAACGCGGGAAAGCCTCATTTGCACATTCGGACCAGCAGGCCGATAAACCGTGCCGCTGGTACCATCTGGGCCAACATAATTCCAGGGACCACCGGAGTTGTTGGAAGTGGCGACCTGGAAACCAACCTGGCCGCCGTTCGCCACGCCTTGCCACAAAATACTATTGAAAGCAGAACCGCATTGCGGCGGCGCGCCGTAACAGCCGATTTGCGTGTCAAAAATGCTGGAAATCAGCCACGTATTGGCGTCAAAACTGCCGGGGCCGCCGACAGGAGGCGGAGGACCGCCTCGCCAAACTGTCAGTACTTTAAAATCGCTCGTGGCGCACCAAAGAGTATTTGCGCAATTGAAACTAACCCAACCAATCACGTTGTTCCATGCCCAGTTACTAAAAACTCCACTTGCCGGATTGATGTGAGCCTGATAAGTCGCGCCAGCGGGGCAAACCCAAGTCGAGCCGTTATAGGTAGACCCGCTGCTCGCATTGCCACAGAAACTAAACCAGCCAAAACTAGAACTCCAGGCCCAACCGGCAAGATTGCCATTGCTGTCGTTGGAAACAAACCATGTGCCAGCCGGAGCGCTGCAGTTAGGAACGGGCAGGGAAGCGCAATTAAGAACCAGGTTTCCAAACTGCAGACCATTAGCGACTCCAACTAAATTGGTATCGCTGACGGTCACTGAACCAGTGTCGAAATCAAGCCAGCCAGTAGCGTCATTCCAGGCATAGCGTTCGCCATTGGTATTATTCGGGTTGATATTGCCGCCGCCGTTAATAGCAAATGCAACGCCAGAAAGTAGGATACAAGCAGAGGTGATGATGCTTGTTTTTAGTAATTTTGTTTTCATATTTTTATTCTCGATTCTATTAAAATCCCTGCACTTTTATGCATCGATTAGTGGCTGGATTTGGATCACCAGAGTTGACGCATGTCGTGGTGTCCAGATTGCTGGTGCTGGCATAACGATTATTGATGGATGTAATCGGACCAACCTGCCCGGCGGCGCCGGACCAGTCGGTCTGGCGAAAAACTAAACTCTTACTGCGCGTAAGGAACTTATTCAAAGCAACCGAAGCGGTGTCCGGCCCTTCCGGCCAGCTGACAGTAACCGTTAATTTCTTGGTCGAGGGATCATTATTGGCCGAGTTGTAAGAAGATTCTATATTGTCGGTCGCGGCATCGCGAGAAACGTTATTGTAAACAAAATACCTGGTGAATACCTTACCTTCGACCGTGAAAGTTTCGATTCCAGACTGGGCGCTAAAGTTTGGGCCACTGGTGGCTAGATGGTACTGCAGGCCAGTGGAAAGATTGTCCAGATTATGCCAATTGGCTCCGGCAAAATCGCTTACTTCGCTTACCACCTCCTGAGCCAACGATGTGGCAATCTGGTTGTTTTTGTTCTGAACGTTAGACCGGAGGGTTAGGGCGATAGTCGCCGCGACTCCGCCAATAATAATCACGCCGACACCGATACCAACCAGTATCTCGATCAAAGATTGCCCGCTTGTGGTGAGCTTTGCCGAACCGCTATTTTTAACGAATGGAGCCTTGAGCATTGATAGTAATTATCGCGTTAGACGATGGATTGTTGACTAATCTAATTGTAATTGTGGCCGCGCTAATCGGCAAACCAGTAGCCTTGGCAAAAATCAGGTCTTTAGGAAACGGGCCGCTTGCCGGATCAAACTCTAATCCGGAAGGCAGGGCCACTGTGACAATTGCCGAAGTAAAGGATGGCCCATTAAAAAGATAGTAGTAATCCCGGCCGCTACCGGGCTTGGCTAATCTCACGCCCCACTGTAAACCATCTTCTTGGCTGATAGATTTTTGCTGAGCGTCACGTAAAAAAGTAGAAAAATTTGAAGCGGCTACGCGCAAGGATTGCTGGACGCGGAAACCGGATAAATTCAAGACACTAAAAATAGCTAAAAGAACAATAATGGCAATAACAATCAGAAGTTCAATTAACGTAAATCCGCTTTTTTTCATCAGAACTGGGTAACCAGTTGGTAAATTGGCACCAGAATAGAAAGAGCGATCAAGGCAATCACGCCGCCGATCATAATAAGGAGCGCCGGTTCGATAAAAGTAACCAACGTTTTGACGGACGAGCTGATTTCCGATTCGTAAAAATCGGCGAGCGTTTTCAAAACTTCGTCTAAATGGCCGGCACGTTCGGAAATCGCCACTAGGTTAGTGACCACCGGCGGGAAAACCGCTTCGCGGCTAAAAGCTTCGCCGAGTGACATGCCCTTGGTAATCCCGTCACGCGCCACCCGGATAATCGCGTTTTTAATAGGCGGGTGCACAACCGCGTCAGCGGTAATCCGTAAAGCATCCAGAATCGGAATACCGGCGCTCATCAGCGAACTCAAGGTAGAGGCAAAGCGCTGAATAGCGACTTTATAAACCACAGTCTTGATGATTGGCGTATGCCCGAGCACCCAACCAGAAAAATTTTTCCCCGTCAGGGTTTTTTTCACAAAGACCCAAAGGCCGATAACCAAAATCAAAATGGCGCCGATAATTACGCCGACGTTAGAGTTGAGAAAATTACCGACGGAAAACACAACGCGAGAGAAGGCTGGCGGACTAAAGCCACCGCTTTCAAAAACGTTGGCGATCCTTGGCAAAGCGAAAGTAACCAAAAAGAAAAGTATGAGAGTGGCTAAAACGAATAAAATCACCGGGTACGCCAGTGCTGATTTTATTTTGCTCTGCAATTCATGGTCTTTTTCGAGAGTGACGCTCAAATCCTCAAAAACTTTTTCCAGATTGCCGGAGGCTTCGCCGGCCTTCACTAGATTAATAAACACTGGGGAAAAATATTGCGGATAAGCGGCAAAGGTCTGGTAAAAGGGCTGGCCTTTTTCCAAATTAGTGCGGATTTCAAGCAACAGAGATTTCATTGCCGCTTTGTCAAAGTTGGCAATCAGAATATTGATAGCCCGAAAAAGATCTGTGCCAACTTTCAACATCAGCGCGAGATATTTCGCCAAGAAAATCTTATCAGTAATAGTAATGCTTCCGCCAAAAATCCCCTTGGTTTTCCTTTCAAACTGTTTTTCCGGAATAATAGAGATTGGCTTCCATCCCTTAGAAGCCATCATTTCCAGCACCGCGCCGGTATTCGGCTCCTCCGCCGACCCCTCTATGATCTTTCCCGTCGCATCCTGCGCTTTGTAGTTGAATTTCATCCTAAAATAATTATAACATATCCATTTTCCTGGCTTTCCCGCTACGCCCACCCCCTCCTTCTCCTCGCCAGTAGGCTCCAGCCCAGACAAATTATCCTCGTCTCACTTCGGGGATCCTTCTGGAATTCCGTCGGGCTTCAGTTCCAGCTTCCCTCTCGTTCGACTCGGTAATTTGTATCTGTTCTTCCGCAATACCGTCTGCGGGAAGGATGGGTGGGCTTTGATATTTTTGAAATGAAACTCCACGGCCTTACGGCCGTGGTTTCTTTATAGTTCAAGCTTCGCTTGTCCGCTGTCATCCTGAGTGAAACGAAGGATCTCTTTTCGAGATTCTTCAGTCGCTCCGCTTCTTCAGAATGACAAAGAAGACAGCGGATATGCCCACACTTCCACGGCCTTACGGCCATGGTTTTCGTTCGGTATCTTGGCATATAAAAAAGCCGCCGAGGTTATCGGCGGCGTATGCATAAATCTGCCAAGCATCACTTGAAAGGCTCTGGGGAATCAAGAGACGTAGGTGGCCTCAAAGATCCGTTGTTTAGAACCAGCAGCTGTCGACTGCTCCCGCGCGACATCCGTCACCACAGTGACAGCCGCAGTCATCCCCACGACTGTCGACGACCAGCCCATTGACCGGCCCATTCAATTCGAATGGGCCGACGTGCACCAAACCGCCGCTCGCGCTAATGTCCGAGCTTCGGACAAAGGTGCGCTGGATAAGCCGCTCGCCGGTGACTAGGTAGTGGCCGATGATGGCGTAGACCATCACGCGAGCCGTGAGCGCCTTACCAATATCGCTGGTGGAGTCGGCCACCGGAGTCTTTTGGACCAGCTGCCAGCTGGCATCGCCTTTCTCGTTCGCGAATGCCTCGTTGTTGTACCAGGCTTTTTCGTGCACGTAGAAGAGCTGGCGCTGCACCTTGCCGCGGATCTCCAGGATCGAAATCGGGAAGACGGCGACGAGAATGTGGCTGTCCTTCTTCTCGATCAGCTCCGCTTCGGTGAGCGGAATCTCGGCCAAGGCGACGAGCTGCGGCTTCGTGGGGTTGAACCCGAAGTGCTGGATCGCCTCTTCCACGCCGAAGAAGTTGCGCCCCATGATCTCCCGGGCGCGCTTCTGGGACGTCCTCGCCTTTAAAATAGCCGTCATCGCGAACCTCCTAAAAAGAACCGATCTACCATCCAATCCATACAAATTGGAACTTCCAGTAATATACCAGGCTCATCTATTTTGTCAAGTCTTTATAAATATTTTGGTCGTAGGTCGGGTTGTTCTGCGGAACGTCCCCAAAAAATAACGAGCCCGTCTTCTCCACAGCCGCATTAGCGGAGGGGCGGGTACAAATTAGGGAGACTTGCGGACAGGAAAGCCGGAACTGGAGCGTCTGCGTAATTCCGGAAGGATTTCCGGAGCAAGGCGACCTTAATTTGTCTGTACCGGAGCGTCGCGGTGAGGAAGAAGAGGGGCGAGTAAATTATTCCCGAATAACCCGCAGGACTTCTTCTATGGTAGTTAAGCCGCGCTCGGCTTTTCTAATGCCATCTTCAAACATGGTGATGACATTCTTTTTACGCACTATTTTCTTCAGCACATCCAAATTGAACCTGGGGTCAACGATCGCCGTCCGGATCTCCTCGTCCACGTCAAAAATTTCATAAATGCCCATTCGCCCCCTGTAGCCGATCTGCCCGCAGACAGAGCAACCCTTGCCGCGATATAGAAGCTTCGGTGGAGTATAGGAAGCCGCGTCCAGGCCCAAATTTTTCATCTGGCTTTTGATGGTATTAACGATTTCGGACGTTGCTTTGTAGGACTCAATGCAGTCCAGGCAAATTTTACGCACTAAGCGCTGGGCCATAATCGCGTTCAAAACCGCCGCCACCAAAAACGGCTCTACTTTCATGTCAAAAAGGCGCGGAATAGCTGATGGCGCGTCGTTCGTGTGCAAAGTGGAGAGTACCAGGTGGCCAGTCAGCGCGGCCTGCACGGAAATATCCGATGTCTCGCTGTCGCGGATTTCGCCAACCATAATGATGTTCGGATCTTGCCGCAGAAGCGCGCGCAGGCCGGTCGCGAAAGTAATGCCAGCGGCGTTATTCACTTGCATCTGATTCACATATTTCATTTCATATTCTATCGGATCTTCAATCGTACAGATATTTACGTCGGATTTATTCAAGGCCGCCAGAGCCGAATAAAGCGTGGTGCTTTTTCCGGATCCAGTCGGGCCAGTAACCAATACAATGCCGTAGGTTTTAGAAATATTTTCTTTAAAAATCTTCACCGCATCTTCCGACATTCCCAATTCTTCAAAAGATTGGGCGCGAGCCGTGGCCGCCAGCAGACGCATTTCCAATTTTTCTCCGTAAAAAGTTGGGATTATAGAGACGCGGATATCCATCAGCTCCCCGCCGGCCTGGTAGCGGAAGCGGCCGTCCTGCGGTTTGGAATGTTCGTCCAAACGAAGAGCCGACAACAACTTGAGCCGGGCAATAATCGCGTCGTGAACAGCTTTTGGTATCTTGGTAATTTCATGAAGCGCTCCGTCAATCCTAAACCGCACCAGCACCGAATCTTCCATAATTTCAATGTGAATATCGGAAGCCCGCGAGGAAATCGCGTAAGAGATCAGATTGTCGACAATCGCCACCACCGGAATTTCCTCGGCAACCTCTTTACCAGTCTTACCTAAAAGCTCGCCGCGCAGAGAAACCTGAATGTTTTCCTCAATAATTTTTTTGAAATCCTCCGCCGAACGGCGGCCGTAAAGCGCAAACCCACGGTTGAGGTCGTCAGTAGTCGCCAAAAACGGCCGGATCTTCGCTTTCAGCCGGTTGGCCAGAAAATCGATCGCCGCAAGATCGGTCGGATCGTCCATCGCCACATCCAATGTGTCGTCTGTCTCTTTGGCAAAAATTACCACCCGTTTTTGTCTGGCAAGGTCCTCATCGATCAACTTCAGCGCTGATTCGTCGATTTGTCTGCCCGAAAGCTTGGCCAGCGCCACTCCAAAAAATTTGGAAAGCGCGTTGAAATAGTAGTCCGGAGTAATTATGCTTTTAGAAATCAAAATTTCCGCTACCGACTGGCCCATACGGCCAGATTCGGCGGCAATTGCGTCAAACTCTTCGGCGGTAATTAAGCCTTCTTTAGCAAGCTGGTCTTTTAACTGCTCGGCGGGAATCTGAACCATGTATTTATAAGTATAGTTAAAATCGCGACAGGAAGCCAAAGATAGTAAGTTGAGACACGTTCATGGCCGGATTTCCCGGTAATCACAAAGAGTAGTTGCCATAAAATGGCTACGGCAAATAACGCCGCAGTGTAATACATCCAGCCCGGATGCCCGGCTAACAAAAGGCCGGTCGCGAAGAGCCACGGCTCGGCGGGCCAGAAAAACCTTTCCTGAAATTTTTTGTTCAGGAGTTTTGCGGCTACCAAAGCAATCAGCGCCATAGCGAAAGCAATCATCGGTCCGGTCCAGAAGCGAGTGATGGAATATTGAATAAAATAGCCGATCGGCTGATGGGGCGGTAAAAGAAGCTGGGCTAGCGGACTGGTTAACCAAATCTGATATTGTTGGAGTGTTAAATAGCTTGAAACAAAAAATATAAAAAATACTGAAAGCCAAAAACTATATTCCGCCAGCTGCAATAAAAATTGAGGGCGCCAGATCTGCGCCCCCAATAAAATCGCGAGGATTATTAAACTATAGAGCGAGACCAGGAGCATTGCCTACTTCGCGAACGGCTGTGGCAATACTGGCGCCGCCAGGGCAATCAGTCGTAGTTCCTTTATTGCCCCCATCAGTAGTTTCGGCATCATCACCGCCGCACGCGGCGTACCGGGCGCTTTCCATATTTGCGTCAATTTCAAATGTTCCTGAAACAGTACCTACGTAGGAGTAGTAATAGGTCGTATTGTTCTTTGGGTCAATCGGAAGAACTGATAAAGGAGAGCCGCCCGGGGTTCCGCCAAAATTAACCGGGACCCAACCCGTACCATCAACCGCTCTGGTGCCGGCATTGTTACCGATTGCGCCAGTACTGTGCCTACCACCACAATTTACACTTGCGTCTCCGGCTGGATAAACATAACAAGCACCCGTGCCGTTGATACTGCCTCCGGCAGTTGATTGATAGAGAGCAATCGCGCTTTTCAGCGTATCCAAATCGGAAATTCTCTGCGAATCACGGGCTTGCGCGAGCAAAGCGGTTGGATTCAAAAGCAAAATGACCGCAGTAGCCAAAATCGCAATGATAGCGATGACGATGAGTAATTCAATCAGAGTGAAACCTTTGTGGTGAGCCGACCGAACCATTAATGTATTCATATAGGTCTATTATCTAATATCTAGAATCTAATATCTAGCTAGGGTTATCCACAACTCACTTATTTGCCCGCCAATTCTTTAACCTTGTTAATAATGTCGTCCAGCGAAGTACGGGCCTTTACAACATATTCCGCTCCCAATTCCTGCCCCCGCTTCACGTCCAGCTCTTGTCCAAGATTAGAAGTAATGACCACTTTAGTTTTTTTTAACTCCGGCACCTGACGGATGTCTTCCAAAACCTCAAAGCCGGTTTTGCCAGGCAAAATTACGTCCAGCAAAATCACATCCGGCCGCGCTTTTTCTTGAATCAACATTTTCTCCGCCTCCGAACCGTCTTTGGCAAGCGTTACTTCATAACCCTCCTTCGTCAGCCGGTTCACTAATATGGAAGAAAGAAACTGATCGTCCTCAACTAAAAATACTTTGAACATTAAGGTAATTATATCACGAAAAATAAAAACAGCGACCGTAGTCGCTGTTGGGTAATTATTCTTTAAGCCTTTGAGGCGGACTGTCTACGCTGGTCACGTTTGCGCTCGTCTTTGCAGGCGAAGCATTCGTTCTTGCCGCACGTATGGATTTCGTCCTTTGTCTCGTAGCCTTCGTGGCGTGCGTGACACCGCACCACCCGGAAACAACCCTTCGGGAAAAGTTTTTCAAAGCAGTTCGAGCACAGAGACTGCTTAGACGGCTCGCTAAGCACCTCATAGCCGCCCTTAATCGCCAAATAGACCTCATTGCGGCAATGGCGACAACTGACGGCCAGCTTATCGAATTCTTTGCCACAGTCCGCGCAGTTGGAAAGCTCGACTTGGTTGCTGCTTGAAAGCTCGATAGCGCTGAAACAAGTCGGGCAAGGGATCGAGTATTTATCGATTCCCCCAACGTCGTTTATGCTACAAATCTGCATTTTTGCGACATCTTCAACCTGCAACTTGATAACGCAATCACAAGTGCCACACTGGTAACTCGCGCCGACCCACCAGTGATTCTTCTTGGCCCCTTCGGCTTTCTTGGAATCGCCGGGCCTCACAATCTTCACCGCGCGCCTCCTTTCAAAGTCCTGCCGAGATGCTACCACCGATAATTTAATTTGTCAAACCAAAAACACCCTGACCAACAACCAACGAAGAAGCCGGTAGGAATGTTTTTGAGGCAAGTTCCCGCAGGAACTTTGGCTTGGACGAATCGTTAAAAAGAATGTTACAACGATTCGCAAAGTTCCGAGGGCACAGGGCGTAGTTTTCCGCAGGAGAAAACCGACGCCCGGTTGCCGAGAGAATATTCCTACCGAATTTAGAGTCCAAAACTTTATAGTTATCCCAACTGACCGAAACTTAAGGTTCCTCGGCCAACACCTTTCTTATCTTGCGATAAATTTCGACAACTCGCTTTCAAACATAGTTTGAAAGTTTTAGTTTAAATGATCCACGAGCAGCTTCCGCTACCCGTGCCTTGTTACGACTTAGCCCCTGTCACCGATCCTACCTTGATCCGCCAAAGGCGAACTTCGGGTATTACCGGCTTCCTTGACTTGACGGGCGAATGCCTTCTTTGAAACAAAGAATTGGCGTTCCCACGTAGCGAGCGGATTTCCCGCACTACGCGAGCTCCTAACAAAAAGTTAAGAGTAGCCCCTTCATTCGTCGACCGACGAACTACTACGAGCTAGCTGACTTCTAGTATGCGTATCAGTTTCGTTTTCGTCATACTAGATCTCCACAGGTAAGTTAGAGAACTATTCCTTACATCCTTAAAACAGTTTGCACTTGATCTTCGCCACGCTCACCACCCTATCCATGGCTCGATCACTGTTCCGCCCGAGGCGGACTTTCAAGGCTGTAATTTGCTTCCGGACCCTTCTGCCGCCTCTCTCGCGATTGACGACTGTCCTTCAGCTACGCTCCGATCAGTTAGTCGGAGGAGTCGATTTGAACGACTTAGTTCCATAACCAGCTGTGCGCGGTTCTTGTGAGTACAGGACTCGAGAACGTATTCACCGTGGTATAGCTGACCCACGATTACTAGCGATTCCGGCTTCATGAGGGCGAGTTGCAGCCCTCAATCTGAACTGGGGCCGGTTTTGATGGGATTGGCTCCGCCTTACGGCTTGGCAACCCATTGTACCGGCCATTGTAACACGAGTGTAGCCCAGGGTATCAGAGGGCCATGCGGATTTGACGTCATCCCCGCCTTCCTCCGTGTAAACACGGCAGTATCTCGTGACATATAAAACACGAGACAGGGGTTGCGCTCGTTACCCCACTTAAGGGAACACTTCAAAGCACGAGCTGACGACAACCATGCAGCACCTGTCCAGCCGTCCTTGAGAGACGACGCACCTTTCGGCGCGTCTTCGTCTGGATGTCTAACCCTGGTAAGGTTCTTCGTTTACTGTCGAATTGAACCTCATGTTCCACCGCTTGTGCGAGTCCCCGTCTATTCCTTTGAGTTTTAGTCTTGCGACCGTACTTCCCAGGCGGCAGACTTAACGCGTTAGCTGCGTCGCTCCGAGGGTCGATACTCGAAACAACTAGTCTGCATCGTTTAGGGCGTGGACTACAAGGGTATCTAATCCTTTTTGCTCCCCACGCTTTCGCGATTGAGTGTCAGGAGTGCCCCAGCAAAATGCCTTCGCCTTCGGTATTCCGCACGATATCAACGGATTTCACCCCTACACCGTGCGTTCTATTTGCCTCTAGCACCCTCTAGTTCGGCCGTTTCCATCGCGGTGACCCCGTTAAGCGGAGACATTTAACGACAGACGCACCAAACCACCTACTCGCTCTTTACGCCCAATAAATCCGGATAACGCTTGTAGCCTTCGTATTACCGCTGCTGCTGGCACGAAGTTTGCCGCTACTTATTCCCACCCTAATCAATAACTTTTTCAGGTGGAAAAGGAGTTTACAATCCGAAGACCTTCTTCCTCCACGCGGCGTCGCTCGATCAGGCTTTCGCCCATTGTCGAATATTCTCGACTGCTGCCTCCCGTAGGAGTAGGAACCGTGTCTCAGTTTCCTCGTTGGGGAACAACCTCTCAGCCCCCCTACCGGTCGTAGCCTTGGTGGGCCATTACCTCACCAACTAGCTGATCGGACCTAGGCCGCTCTCAAAGCGTCTTGCGACTTTACTCTTGCGAGACCATCGGACATTACCTCACCTTTCGATGAGCTATTTCCGACTTCGAGGTACGTACCAAGGTGTTACTAACCCGTTCGCCACTATACTTTTCCCTCACTTGATTTGATGTAATCTCATCTCACTTGGAAAAAATACCGTTCGACTTGCATGCCTTATCCACGCCGCCAGCGTTCATCCTGGACCAGGATCAAATCCTCATAATAAGAGTAGTCAGTAGTAAGTAGTTAGTATTAAGCCGAAGCTTCATGCTTGCTACTTGCTGCTTGCTACTCAAGAAATAAATTGGGACAACTATAAAATCTTTGACTCGTTTAACGTCTATCTTCAACATTGGAACATGTTGCGAAGATCGACTATGGCATTTTGGAAAATGCTTTTTTCAAAGTCGCGATGTTTTGAATAAAACATCCGCCTCGACTCCCTACTTTTCGGTACGGATTCGGGGCGGACGCTCTACCTCTACTACTGTTGTAAATACTTCAATATTTAAATATTAAAAGTTTGGTAAGTTCTATTATATACAAACAAGTTTGGCAGTCAAGTGCCTGTGCCACTCAAAGCAAAAGCCCTCCTTGAGTAGGAGGGCTTAATCTATTGGAATGGGCGCGAAAAATTTTAGTCCTGGGCGTTGATATTCCTCAAGCTTTTGGAGCGTATTCAGCGCCGCTTTGCCGGGATTCCTGATGGCAACAATCAGGCCCTCGAGTAAAGCGTAGTGAGAATAGCGAGTGTCGATTGTCACAGCACGCAGGTCGCAATAGCAAAGCTTGTCTTGTTTGAGCAGAAGAAAGATTTGCACTTGCGACCCCTTCTGAAGAACTTCTAATTCTGAAAGGTAAATTCGGTCTGACGTAATTTCTATGCGCTGATAAGGAATGGAGTAGCCGCGGTACTTAGAAAACTCTTCAAGATTAATGTCCGGTTTCTCCACGCCGTTCTTGTCGCGGAAAACCGCATCGCCGAAGATTCTCTTCAACGCGAAAGTCCCGGGCACCGCCTCGACGTTCGGCGCTTTCAAGTTGAAACCAAGATGTTCCAGGTCCTGAAAGGTAATTATTTCATCGCCCAGCTTTCTTTTTTCAAGATTCTCATAAGCCGCGACAATTTTTTCTGGATTGTTTTCAAACAAGCCCGTCTCGACTGTGCTGGTTATAACGCTCGTGCAGCCGGTAGCGGCCGCACTAAGCAGCGCTACTGCCACCAGAGCTTTCATTCCTTCACCTTTTAAAAGGGCGTTTAGATAACTAAAATACTATACAATATATTGCCGTAAAAATAAACCCCAGCCCGCTAATAAAAGAAAATCTGCCGCATCGCGGCAGAGATTGATATTTTGCTTACTTCGGAGTTTTGTCAAACTGCTGTTTGAGTTTGTCAGCAAGGTCGTACATGGCAGACGCGGGACCAAGGTATTCCCGGAGTATCTCGAAGATACCCTGGGCAAAAGCGCTGGTGCTTTCCTTGGTGTCGATTTTCACGTACTTGTAATCCGCGTAAAACAACTTGTTGTCCTTTAAGAGGATGATAATCAGAAGATCGTCGCCCTGCTTCAGCGTTTCTTTGGTGGAAAAGTAGTAGCGGTCGGTGTAGGTGACAACGTCCCGGAAAGGAACGAAGAAGGCTTTGTAGTGCTGCGCCTCTTCCAGAAGCTTGTCGCCATTTTTCGGATCCATCAGCGCGCCTTGGAACACTGTGCTTCCAAAGATTCTTTGAAAGGCCGCCGGACCCGGTACTTGCTCGATATTCGGCGTCTTATAACGGTACTCCAGTTTAAACCCCAAATCCTGGACTTCTTGCAGGGTTGCTTCGTTGCGCTTCAGCTTATCCAGCTTTTCGTAAGCGTCCGAGAGCTTTTTGAGGTCACCACCGAAAAGTCCGGTGTTTACCTGACTGGTATCAGTGATCGTACAGCCCACGACAAGCGACAAGAGACACACGGCCAGTAGACCCTTCATGCAATCCTCCGATCTAAAAAGTGCTGTTTGGTACTATACAAGAGAATTTATTAAAAAGCAAGCTGGGTCGCCCCTTCTTGCCAAAACAAAAATTTTCACCTACAATATCTTTTATTCAATATGAAAACCGAAATCCATCCGAAATATTATCCGGCCGCCAAAGTGAAGTGCGCTTGCGGCAAAACTTTCACCACCGGCTCCACCAAGCCGGAAATTGAGGTGGAAATCTGCTACAACTGCCACCCTTTCTATACCGGCAAGGAAAATCTCATTGACACTGCCGGTAAGGTGGAGCGCTTCCGTGCCCGCCGCGCCAAAGCGGCCGCCGTTAAGAAAGTGGTCAAGAAAACCCGCGTTAAGAAAGCTACCAAGTCAGCGAAGAAGTAGCTCGTGAATAAAATCATTTTAGAAGTCCGGGGCGGGGTCGGCGGCGATGAGGCCGCGATCTTTGCCGGCAATCTCGTGCGAATGTACCAGCGCTATGCCTCAAATAAAGGCTGGGTTTTTTCCATTTCCGACACCAGCCCGGGTCCGCTCGGCGGCTA
>JAHFLQ010000003.1:8626-32774 GCA_023244815.1 bacterium | reverse complement strand
ACCGGCATCGTCATCTCTTCCCGCGCCGAACGCTCCCAGCACGCCAACCGCGAAACCGCGATGGCGATCCTGCGCGCAAAACTTTATGAAAAGAAATTACTGGAGGAGCAGGCCGCGCTGGGCGCCACTCGCAAGGAGCTGATCGGCACCGCCGACCGTTCGGAAAAGATCCGCACCTACAACTTCCCCGACGATCGCATCACCGACCACCGCTTCAATGTAAAAGTTCATAGTATTGAAAAGGTATTGGATGGCAATCTGGATATTCTGTTGGATAAGATAATTAAAGCCCGACAGAAATAAAAAGGGCGGCTTCATTGAACCGCCCTAATTTACTATTTTCCTTTCTTGTCTCTAAATTTCAATTTTTCACCGCAAAAAGGGCAGCGTACTGAATATGGAGTGGTGTCTTGAGGGGGTGAACAAATTCGTTTCCGGTCACTATCCAAAACATCAGAGCCCGCCCTGTTGGCCGCCCGAACAAACAAAACGTTAAAATCCTCCTTAAGTCGCACAACGTGATCGCCTTTCTCTAATTGAAAACAACAATCGCACGTGGAACATGTTAACTTCCTCCCAACCCAATGACCAGTCACACCCCTTCCATTCTTCAGAATCTTCACCGTTTGCCTCCTTTTTTGGGATGCGGCAAGTGCTTCCGCAAAATCTTCCGCACGATGTAGAATTCCTTTCCCTCAATCCTGCGGCTCAAGTCAAAATGATAGTGTATGGCAAAGGTTTCCTTTCCATGTTGGCAAGCCTCATAGACACGAAGGTCGTGGATTGAAATCTTGAGCTTGGCAAGATCCTTGTTGATTGCCTGTTCTTTATCCGGCACTCGCCTGCCAACCTCCACATGCGAAACCTGGCCCTTTTTCCTTGTCACACTCTTCCTCCTTTGGTCGCCGAAGTTTTAACGAAGGCGACCTTCAAAGTTCTGCCACAAGAATACCGCGAAAATAAAATGGGCGCAACTGCTTATAGGCTAATTCGTACGAATAAGCCGATAAGGACCATGTTAAGAATTAAGAACATCTATGTCCGACTGGAACTGTTGGGCTTTGGTGGCCACGCGGTCGCCATAGCCCCACAGGTAAGTTCGCCAGCGTCCGCCGGCATAGTACTTGGCCGCGCCACAACGTTCAATATCAGATTGCCTGCTATAAATGGAGTTGCATCTGCTCGTTGCGTCTTTCAGATAAAGAGCAGTCGCCATAAAGGCATCGCCGTTATTCCACGGTGAGGCCGGATTATGGCCGGTAAGATCGGCGGTACGGGCCGCATAAAGATTCCAGGTGGAAGGAATGAACTGGGCCGGTCCCATGGCGCCGCCGTAAGCGCCGTCACGATTCGCACAAGAAACGGTAATCGTATCCGGATTGATCGCCAGAGCAGAAGTTAAGGCGAGAAAAATCGGAACGTCGCGGGTCGGATTCATCGCTGTCTTGTAATTACACTTGCCGACGTTCTGTCCGAGCGCGGATTCTTTATCTAAAATCGCCAGAATGAATGCGGCCCGTACGCCGGTAGATTGTTCCGCGAATTTAGCGAACTTATAGGCAACGTCAAAAGTCAGCTCTCCGCCGCCCAGTAATTCAAAGAGCCGGCTCCGTATTTGCGCGGCGCTTTTTTGGGTTGCTTTCAAAATCGTCTGGTATTTGGACTCTTGGCCCTTGGTCTCGGTGAGCAGTGTCGCTTTGTCCTTTTTGATTTTATCGGCCGCCGCTCTTTGCGCGTCCTGCGCCGCTTTCAGCGCCGCGGCATCGTTCCGCTTTTCCGAAAGCGTATCTTTCTTGGCAACCAGTTGGACGCGTAAATTGGTAATCTTGGAAACCGTGTCGGCCAAAGTATTCTGCGCGGAAACCAGACCGTTCAAATTAGCCATAAAATCTGAAAGTCGCGGAGTTTTCAAAAGTATTTCTACGATTCCCGCGCGGTCGTTTTCATACAAACTCTGTACCAGTCTGGTAAGCGCGGTTTTATTCAAATTCAATTTATCCTCTGTGCGCCTGATATCAATTTTTGTGACGTCAATTTCATTGTCTAATTTCGCGAGCGTTAAATTGATCGCCTTAATTTGTAGATTCAGCTTGCTGATTTTTGCGTTCAAACTGCCGATTTCGTTTTTTAAACTACTGCCCTGCTTTTGATATCGGGCGATGGTTGCTTCATTGTCTTGGATCTGTTTTTCCAGATCGGCCAACTGTTGCTCTAATTGCTGGCGCTCTTCGGCGGTGGCTTGCTGGGCGAAACTAGTAGTAGGCAGTAGGTAAAAAGTATTAAGCAAAATAATAAAGGCAGCTAAAATACGCATATGGTTAATTATACAGCAAAGCCCCGGTATCGGGGCTTTGCTTATATAACGCTCCTGAAAACAAGTTATTTCTTTTCGGGGATCGGCTTAGCGGCAGCGGGAGCTTTACCCGCCGGAGTTCCGGTGGAAGCGGGGGCCGCGCCAGCGGCGGAAGTCTCGGCAGTCTTGGCGGCTTCTCTTTCTGCTTTCTTTTCCTCAGTTTCCACCTTAACGTCTTCTGGCTTCACTTCAGCGGCCAACTTCGCCTCTTGCTCTTCGGTCATTTGAGCAGTAACGGTCGCAAGTACCGCGGTAGCGTCAGCTAGAATCTTGATATCTGAACCAAGATCCAAATTGCCTACATTCACCACTTCTCCGATATGGGTAATCTTGGAAATATCTACTTTAATAGAATGTGGAATTTTATTTGGCAATGCCTCAACTTCCAGCTCCTGCATCGGCTTCACCAAAATGCCGTGTTCGTCTTTAATGGCCAGTGACTCGCCGACAAACTCCAGCGGCACCCGGATTTTGATTTTCTCGTCCAAGCGAACCTGGTATAAATCAACATTTAAAATCTCGTCGGTTACCGGATCAGTAGCAACGTCGTAAATAATTGCCGGTCTTTTATCATTACCAATCATCACGTCAATCATCGTGCTTTCGCCGGCTTGTTCGAAAATCTTTCGGAAATCCTTAACCGGCACCGCCAGGTGCTCATTCTTGATGCCTTTGCCGTAAAGCTCGGCCGGGATCAGGCCCGCGGCGCGAAGCTCGCTGGTCGCCTTGCCGAATTTCTCTCTTTTTTGCGTGACTAATTCCATTGGGTTCAATAATACTCGATTTCGGTTTTTCTTACAATAGCTTATTAAATAGCCTCAATTTATGCTCAAGTACTTTCTTCATCTCATCAATAGATCCAGCGAGTAATTTATACGGCGCCACCTCGTCCGCATCTTTTTTGAGCGTCGCTTCCATTCCTTTGCGCCAGGCGAGGCGTAATTCCGTACTGATATGGATGATCGCCACGCCGCCGTCGATCGCGCCGAGAAAATCGGCATCGGTGTTGCCGGAACCGCCGTGCAATACCAGCGGGATGCCCGCCGCCTTGTGGATCGCGGCGATGCGAGGGAGATCCAGCGCCGGCTCGGGAGCGTTCGCGAACATGCCGTGGATATTGCCGACCGCCGGAGCCAGGAGATCGATGCCGGTCGCTTTTACAAAGGCCGCCGCGTCTTCCGGCTTGGTCAGCTGTTCCGGATTGATCGCCGCCCCATTCGAAGAGCTCAGGGCGAGCCCTTTGGGAATCTCCTTGCGGATCGTGGAACCGCTGCCAATATCGCCGATCTCGCCCTCCACCAGAATGTCGGGATTCTTAGCTCTCGCGTATTTCACCACCTCGCTCGTCTGCTTCACATTCTCCTCCATCGTAAGTTTCGCGCCGTCGAACAATACCTCGTCATAACCGGCATCCACCGCTTCTTTCGCTTTTTCCACGGACTTAGTATGGTCGGCATTGATAAAAATTTCTTGGCCGTGCTTTTCCTGAAGCTCGCGCACCATCGCCACCGCTTCGTGCTGATCCAAAAATTCCCGCTCGCCCTCGGACGTGCCGACCATGACCGGCACTTTGAGATCGCGCGCCACCTCGGCAATCGCTTTCAGCGCCGCCGTTTCAGAAATATTAAAGTGACCGATCGCCACTTTGCGCTTTGACGCATCCGCCAATATTTCTTTAAGCGTACGCATTAGAGTTCGAAATATCCCTGCAGTATATATTTCTTACTGATTTCCATTAACTTTTCACGGCTGAAGTAGCTCATAAAAAGCTTGTTCCATAAAGCCTCCTGGTGATGATAAAGGTATTTAATCAACTCCCTTTGCTTAACAAGCGCCATCACCGTATCCACCAGATTGAAACTAACCAAAATTTCCACACCGGCTTCGGTTTTGAAAAAGTCGCCAACAGAACCTAGGCCCGCCCAAAATCCCAAATTGTTCTTGAAGCCAGGCAGGTGCGTATTAATTCTCTGAATCTCTTCTTCCGCCTTTTGCCAATGAATCGCTTCCGGATTGATGTGGGGGTAGAGTAAACGCCAATCATTCTCGTCGTCTTTGGCGAGATAGCGCTGGACTATGAGAAACTGCGCCTTATTGCCATCTTCCGGCCGCTTGCCGACCACGTCACCGCGCAGCAACGAAATTAGATTATTGGCAAAACTTTCCTTACCAGCCAAATCCCGGAAAATATCCGAATAATACTCCACCTCGTTGGAATAGTGCAGGAGCAGGCTGATCAAGCGCAGGGTTTCCCCGGAAATTTTCAAGAAAATCGGAATAACGAAAATCACGCCCAGTTCCTTCAAGTGACTGACGTTGTGGTATTTCTTGGCGACAAATTTTTCGGCGGCTTTTGCCCACTTTTGATTTAGCGCTCGCACCTGCATATATCGCTCTTCAAAATCGTCCGGCGTCAGTTTCTCATACTGTTTGAAAAATACCTTGTTGAGCCAATCCATATCCTCCAAAAATCGCAGCGCGCTGAACACTTCCAGCAAATCCTCTTTCATCAGCATTTCTTCCACAGTTTGGTAGCCTAGCGCCATCAGTATTTTTTTTGGCGGTTCGGCTATCAAAAGCTCTCTGGCTTTCTCCATTTTTAAAAAATAGCCTAGCTTGGGAACGTGCAGGTTGCGAATGAAATCCACCACTTTAACCGCCATCTCGGAAAAATTTAAATCTTGGAGATTCAGTGCGCTCAAAATCGCGAGATCGTCGGACTCTATCCTGCTAATTAGCGCATCGTAGACCTCTTGGGCACCGGCAGAACGGTTCAACGACAGCTCGCTCAACTTTTGATCCACTACCTTGTCATTGTCGTCGACAATCGCTTCCATTACGCCAGTCTTGCCGCTGATTTTGTTAAGTTTTTCTTCCAGATCTCCGACAATTTGCTTATCGACTCGTAAAAATTTGGCAATACGATCCGAATAGTGATTCGTCATGTTTATAAATTCTGGACTATAATTTCAAAATTTTTCCAGCGATCGCTTGTTTCAAATTCCTTTTTGATCAAAATGCCATCAGTTGCCCCAATATGTTCGACAACAGAAGTAGCGTTGGCGGAGGCAAAGCGGATTGCTTCTTTGATCGCCTCTGGCGCGTATCGCGTATCGCGCATCGCGCAACTTGCAAGAACAGCCGTAAAGCCGCTGCCAAAAGAATCACCGGCACCGGTACGGTCTACCACCGCCTGCTCTTTGAAGATACCGGCTTTGTAAATATTCTGGCCGTCGGAAACCGTCACGCCGTTTGGTCCATCAGTCACCGCCACAATTCCCGGCGTTAACTCGTCTAATTTTTTGAAAACCTCTTTTTCTTTCTCAAATGGGATTCCCACCAGTTCGGCTGCCTCCTCTCCGTTAAGCACTAAAAATGCCAAATCTTTCAGCGCCCCAAAAATTTCCTCTCGTTTATGATTGAGATGATGGCCGCTCGGATTAAAAGCTACCTTGATTCCGTTTTCCCGCGCGAATTGAAGTAGCGGTAAAAACATTGCATCAGATTCTCCCGCCAGTGATAAATACCACCACCCAGATCGGAGTTGCGTTAATCGCACATCGTTCATCGTGAAGGTATCGGAAGCACCGTGGTAACCCAGAATCGTGCGCTCGCCGGTTTGATCAAGCAGTAAAACCGAATAAGCCGTTGGCTTCGCGTCGGTTTGGGCGATCAGCTTCGTATTCACCCTCTCTTTCTTCAATCGCATTATCAATTCTTGGGCCGGCAAATCCTTGCCGATCTTTGCGGCAATTGCCGTATTGTAACCATATCGCGCGAAAGTCACGCTGGCGTTAGCCGCGTTTCCGCCGATGGTCATATAAACCTCGTCCACACCCAGCTTATCGCCAAACGGAAGCGCGATGGCCTTCCGCGATTGGGCTTTTGGCCAATCGATCAGCTCATACTTCCCGCGCAAAAAATTATCCCTGGTAGCGGAGCCGATAGTGATGACGTCGAACATACTTTATATTCTATAAGATTTTGAGTGAAACGACAAAAGTTGATCTAGAATGAAACGCAATAAAAATATCCCGCCATTAGCGGGATATGATCTTGTAGTGCTTGATTGTTTTATAGCCGACGGGTTTTCCGTTAGCCGCACCTCTTGCCACATAATCCCAAATTAAAAAGGTTGCCTCGATCTCGTCGCCAACCTTCAAGTTTGGTTCGTGTCCTTTCAGCCCGAGGTAATAATCCTCACCGTCCGAACCAGCCACGGTCATTACCGTAACTTTGATAGCAGTTATGGTTCGATCCTTGTCAATCTTAGTCACTGTGCCTACCACCGTCTTTTCCACAACTGAGCCGATCATCAGCAGGCCAAGTATGCCAAACGCGAGAACCAGAACAACCGCAACGGCCGTTTTTTTCACCGTTCAGCTCCTTTCATCGGAGAATTAACCAACTGCACGTCCTGTCAGCAAGAAAAAGGCGGCTCTGATGAGATTTCCGATTGGTAAGCGCGGCAGGATCAAAAAGATGAGCAGGAACCAGAGCATCATGCGCTGTTGCACCCAATACACAAATTTTTCCGGCATCCACATCATCCAAAGCTGGGAGCCGTCCAACGGAGGAACCGGCATCAGATTGAATATGCCCAGCATGAGATTGACGAAAACAGCGAGGAGCAGAACTTCCGTCCCGATACCTCCAGGCGGAAGTGCTGCCAGCCGGAAAATCAGGGCGGCCGCAATCGCAATCAAGAAATTGGTAGCGACGCCGGCCAAGCTCACACAGAGGTGGCCAATTCGCCGTGGCTGAAGATTGCTGGCGTCAACCGGCACTGGCTTCGCCCAGCCGAAAATCGGCACTCCCATAAAGGCAAGAAGGGCTGGAAAGATGATGGTGCCGACCAAATCAATATGAGGTATCGGATTAAGGGTCAGGCGATTGGCGTCTTTCGCTGTCCGGTCTCCGAAGAGAAGCGCGACGAATCCGTGAGCGATTTCGTGTAAAATGACCGAGAAAAAAACGATAACTAAAACTATCGCGATTTCGAAACCTTTCATCTGCCACCTCTCAAAGAACTCTAAGAAAAGCTTAATACAATATAAACAAAAAGTAAAACTTATTTCGCGCGCCGAATGGATTTTTTAGCAGAGGCTTTAATATCTTTCACACCCATACCGTATTTATTCACCAAATCCCAGGGATTGCCCGACTCGCCGAAAGTATTTTGCATGCCAATGAATTCCTGCGGCGTCGGAGCAAGCCTGCTCAGTGTTTCGGCAACCGCGCCGCCAAGTCCGCCATAAACTTGGTGCTCTTCCACCGTTACCACCGCACCGCACTTTTTCGCAATTTCGGCAATTTTTTTATCATCCAATGGTTTTATCGTATGAACATTCACGACCATGCTTCCGATTTCATCTTCATCCAATTCTTTGGCAGCAGTTAGCGCATTGTGCAAAAGAACACCGGTCGCGATGATCGCCACTTGCGGTTTTTTGCTCTGCCAAAAAATTTCCGCCTTCCCCGGCGTGAACGGCGTGTCTTCGGTAGTAACCACCGGCGATTTTTCCCTAGCGAAACGGATATAGGTCGGACCCCAGAGCTTGCCGGCGGTAATGGTCGCCTTCTTCGCCTCTATCCAGTCGCAGGGCACGAAAACCTGCATATTCGGGAGCGCGCGCATGATAGCGATATCTTCGGTCGCCTCGTGGGTGGCGCCATCGGGTCCGGTCATAATTCCGGCATGATGGCCGGCAATTTTCACGTTGGAATCGTTGTAGCAAATCGTGGTGCGGATCTGTTCCCAGTTGCGGCCCGGAGAAAAAGTGGCGTAGGAAGAAATAAAGGGAATTTTTCCGGACACACCCAAACCGGCCGCAATCGCGGCCAGATTCTGTTCTGCCACGCCCGTTTCTATAAACCGCTCCGGATATTTCTCCGAGAACTTCTGCGAACGCGTTGATTCAGTTAAGTCGGCGCAAAGCACCACCACGTTCGGGTCGGCCGCACCCAGCACCAAAAGCCCTTCGCCGTATCCTTCGCGGACGGCTTTCATTTCCACGTCCTTGTCGAAGATTTTTGGGTTTAATTTTGCGTCTTTGCTGATCATTATTCGTGTTCGCTTTTTATTTGCCCACCGAGCGTGCGAAGTTCGGCCAGCGCCTTCGCCGCTTCTTCTTTATTCGGCGGTTTGCCGTGCCAGTTGAAATCGTTTTCCATAAAACTCACGCCCTTCCCGGGAATCGTGTGGGCGATAATTACGGTGGGTTTTTCGTAGATCGCCCGCGCCTCGTTCACCGCATCCACGAACTGTTCAATATTGTGGCCGTCCGCCTCCAACACGTGCCAATTGAAGGCTCGGTATTTGTCGGCAAGCGGCTCAAGCGGCATAATGCCCTCCGTAAATCCGTCGATTTGAATGTTGTTCCTATCCACTACTACTGTAAGGTTGCTCAATTTATTTTTCCCGGCAAACATAATTGCCTCCCAGGTATTGCCGGCATCGTGCTCACCATCGGAAGTCAGGCAGTAAACGCGATATTTCTTTTTATCCATGCGGCCAGCCAGCGCCATGCCGACAGCTTGGGAAAGGCCGGAGCCAAGCGGGCCGGAGGTGGTTTCCATGCCCGGAAGGGCGGCGCGATGCGGATGTCCCTGGAGCCGCGAATTGATTTTGCGAAGCGTCTTTAATTCCTGGATTGGGAAATAACCGGCGTGCGCCATTGTCACATAACGGATCGGGCAGATATGGCCGTTGGACAGCACCAACCGATCGCGCTCCGGCCATTCCGGATGTTTCGGATTATGGTTCAAAATATGGAAATAAAACGCGGTGAAAATATCCGCCATTCCAAGCGGGCCGGCGGAGTGGCCAGATCCGGCTTCCAAAAGAGTCTCAATCAAAGTTTCGCGGATTTCGTTCGCTTTTTCTTCCAGAAATTTTAATTTTTTCTCGTGCAGGGGCTCAAGCATTCTTCAAAGTTTCATAGGCTTTTTGCGGATCTTGGCTTCCAAATATATATGAGTCTGAAACGAGGATGTCCGCTCCCGCTTCCTTAATCAGCTTGGCAGTCGCCAAATTGACACCGCCATCTACTTCTATTATAGCATTCGGCATATTGCTTCTGATGAGCTTGATCTTGTCCAGCATTTTCTCGTCAAATTTCTGGCCGGACGGTCCCTGTTGAACTGCCAATATCTGAAAATACTTAAAATCGTCTTTATGCGCCGTTAGCCGATCAGCTTCCGTCCCGGGATTCACGGCGAGCATCGCTTCCGAGAAATAATTTTTACACTTCTCTAGTAAATAAACCGAATCAGTCATCGCTTCCAAATGCACAATTACCCGCTCCACGATGCCAGTACGTAGCCAGGCATCCACTACCGCCTCTGGGTTGTTAACCATCAGATGCACCTCAAACTTCAAATCCGGTTTGCCGATCGCTTTGTGGATCTTCACCAGCTGATCGGGATCGCCCCAGTTGTGCCTCGGTAAAAACACCCCGTCCTCGACATCTAAATGTAGAAAATCACTGAACTCCGCCGCCTGGCGGATCTTTTTCTCGGCGTCTTCGTAAGACTCCACATTGATCACGGGCAGAACAATCATTGGCTTAAAACTTACCAACCCTTCGCTTATGCCGCTCTTCGCCGGAAAATGGCGTTGCCAGCCACAACTCTATAGCTTTCAACGCCTTTCTCGCGCTCAAAAACCGAGCGCCCAAAGATAGGATGTTGGCGTTGTTGTGTTCGCGCGAAAGTTTCACGATATCTTTATCAAATTTATAGAGTACTGCCGCTCGCACACCTTGGTAACGATTGGCGACCATAGCCTCGCCCTGCCCGGAACCACCCAACACAACCCCTCGGCTCTGCTCGGGATTGTTCGCCACGGCTTCGGCAGCCTTTCGAACAAAATCAGGATAGTCGTCGTTTTCGTCGTAATTAAAAGCTCCAAGGTCCTTTACCTCATATCCTTTTTCCGTCAAAAACTTTTTTATTTTTTCCTTCAGTTCAAACCCGGCATGGTCAGTAGCTAGATAAATTGTCATTGGCGATGTCCGAATGCCCTCCTTTCCAATTGAAAGCGGCAACCTTGCGTCTGATTTCTAGGCGCGCGAGTGAAAGCAGGCATCGCCTGGTGAGCGATCGCAACAACGAAATCAGCCAAGGTCGCGCCTCCTTCGGTAATAAAATTTTGCTCATCCACGGCGTTGCTCGTGTTTGCAGTAGAGTCTACAGCTACACCCTCGCGTCTCGGCAGTGAAACAAAATTTCTATTATCAATAGTGGAAAAAGGGTATTCGGACATCGTTTTTATTTTACCATTTTATTATGTCTACCCACCTCACGCTCTTGCTGGATGGCTATTTCTGTAGCTTTATATTGCTTGGTCAAACCGTTGCCTAAACTCACAAAAAAATAGCCGACCGAAAAAGCAAAGGCGACCAGAACTAAATAATAAATAACAACCGGGGCACGGACGGGCATGGCTAGGCAGAAGCCGCCTTCAAGACATGCTCAACAAGCGTCGTCACATATCCCCACTCATTATCGTACCAGGCAAGAACTTTAACAAAATCGCCATCAATAACTTTAGTATACTGCAAATCTACCATTGAGGCGGCGGACATGCCGACAATATCTGAAGACACAACCTGGTCGTTGGTAACTTCCAAAATACCATTCCAACGCTTGGAGGCGGCGGCCTCAGTCAAAATTTTATTGATTTCTTCCACGCTGGTTTTGCGCTTGGCGACAAAGGTAATGTCGGCCAGCGAACCAGTGATAATCGGCACGCGATAAGCAAGGCCGTCAAATTTTCCGTTCAGCTCCGGCAATGGACGGGTCACAGCGATGGCGGCGCCGGTAAACGAAGGCGAGATGTTAGCCGCACCCGCGCGCCCGCGGCGGAAATCCTTGCCCTTAGTCGGTCCGTCCACAAGATTCTGCGTAGCTGTATAGCCGTGAACGGTAGCGAGATAGGCTTTCTGAATACCGGGATTTTCCATCAAAACAGCGATGACCGGATGAGCGGCGTTAGTGGTACAGGAGCCATTGGAGGAAACACTGCAGGTTCCAAAATCTTTCTCGTTCACTCCCAGCAAAATTGTCTTGCCGCCAGCGACCCCTTCTTCATCTTTAGCGGGAGCGGAAATAACCACCTTTTTTGCACCTGCCGCCGTCACGTGCGGCGCCGCTTTTTCAAAAGATTCAAACGCGCCGGTGGCTTCCACCACCACATCTATCCCCAGGCCCTTCCACGGCAACTTGGTCATATCTTTTTCCTGAAGAACCCCAATCTTTTTGCCGTCTACTATCAATACACCGCCAACACCGCCTTCGTTGCGCGTGAATTTTACTTCTTTATCAAAAGTCCGGTAAACCGAATCAAACCTCAACAAATAAGCCAGGTTCTCAATATCGCCGAGATCGTTGATGGCGACAATATCCAGGCCTTTTTTACCGAATGCCTGCCGGAAAAATAGACGGCCAATTCTTCCGAAACCGTTAATTGCTATTTTTGCCATGCTTATATGTTAACAAATTGCGGCCTCCGATAAAAACGGGTGAATATAAACAGCGAAATCACCGCTAGGCCGGCCATCGCCGCGCTGAAATAGAATGGCGCCGGCGCGCCGAACTTGTCCCACAAAAATCCGGCGGTAAAACTGGCCGGCAAAGCCGCTAATCCGATGACGGCGTTATAGATCCCATAGGCGCGGCCGCGATGGCCGGCTCCGGTAAGATCGGCCACGAACGCCTTGGCCACGCCTTCGGTAGTCGCATAGTAAATTCCATAAAAAGCGAAGAGTAGCCAGATGTGCCAGCTTTGCGTCACTAGCGCGAAGCCCAGATAGGCCAGCGCGAATGAAAACCAGCCGAGTAAAATAACTTTTTCCCGGCCAACCCTATCAGATAAACTACCCAGCGGAATGGAGGCCGACGCGTAAATAAAATTAAACAGCGCGTAGACGATTGGAATCGCGAACAAAGTCACGCCGACGTTTTGCGCCCGCAAAATCAAAAACGCGTCCGAAGAATTGCCGATGGCGAAGAGTGTCATAATACTGAGAAAAACATAAAACTTTGCCGGTAATTTCAAGGATAGCGCCGGCGCAGCCGCCTCTTTTTTCTCAATGGATACTTCTTTAACAAAGACCGACAGAATCGTTAGCGTGAAAACTAACGGAATCGCGGTAATAAAAAAGATATAGCGGTATTTGAAATCATTGTTGCGTAAAAGATAAAGCAACAGTGCCAACAAAAGCGGGCCGGCGACCGAGCCAAATGTGTCCAGCGCCCGAACAATACCGAAGCCGCGGCCCCGCATGCCCGCTTCGGTCGAGCCAGCGATCAATACGTCCTTCGCCGAATCTTTCACACCCTTACCGATGCCGTCCATTAACCGAAGGCCGAAAACACCCCCCACCGTGGCAACCAATGCTAAGAGTGGCCGGCTAATCAACGATAAAAAGTATCCAGCAAATACAATCGCTTTTTGTTTCTGGAACTTGTCCGCTAAAAATCCGGAAACGATTTTAAAAATGCTGGCACTGCTGGTCACTAAACCTTCGGCAATGCCGATAATTTCTTTACCGAAACCTAAAACATTGGAAAGATAGATCGGCAGGATTGGCAGAAAAATATCCTGGCTGATGCCGCCGAAAAAACTGATCAACCCGATAAAAAACGGATTGCGCGAGGTATTTTGTTTTGGCTCTTCCATTATCTAAGCAAATTTAGTCCCGTATCGCTGTCGTACGCCCGCTCCAACATTTCTGTTTGCGTCAATTCCAGCTCCAACGTGCCGGCGATAGTGGCGTCAAAAAAATGTCCGCCAATCACTTTAAAATTCCTATCGCCAAGAGAGGCGTGCATGTGAATCACAATTCCTTTTTCGTCCTGCGCCACATTACCGATCAGGCTTAGCACCTCATAATGGCCTGGAAGTTTTTTCTTAAAATACTTTTTCTTTTTGAGATCGTAAAAAGAAATAGTCGGCCCACTGACGCCGCCGATACCATAAAAGAAGGCGCTATTAATTCGGTTCCGCTCCAAAAAATTGATCAGCTTAGCTCGCACCGGCTCGCCTTTACGGAATTTAATTACCATTTATCTGTAGTATATCACCTGTCTGAATCCCAAGGCGGCTCACCAATCCGGCGTTGATTTCTAAAACTTTGTCCACGGCTTCTGAAGATTTATAAAACGCATAATTTGGCCCGGCTTCCACTCCCGCGCCAACAGCCATGCCGATCACTTTATCATCTTTAATCCAAATAATATCTATCGGGAATTTCATACCCTTCATCCAAAATACCTGGGGAGCGGCAAATGGAAATACGAATAGCATTCCCTGGTTGTCGCTGAGAGGTTCGTGGCTGGAAAGTCCTTTAGCGCGGCTGGCTATTGTGTCGGCAATTTCTACGTTGAAAACCCTGTCACCAATTTTTATTTCGGTAATCTTCGTACTCAGCTTCCGCATTATTCCAGATTGATAAACAATAAAAAACGCCGCCACTAGAAAAAATATCAGCAGTCCAAAAACAATATTTTTAGTCATTGAGCTACGCTTCAATAATATAAAGTGTTGTATGTTAATGAGAATTCAGAAGATGAAAGGCAACAATTCCGAAAGCGACCGCGACATTCAATGATTCTTTTTCGCCGCGCATGGGTATCTCCAGAATTTTATCACATTTTTTCAAAATCGCCGGAGACAAGCCTCTCACTTCATTTCCGACCACCAATGCTACGCCACTACCCCGAGGGGTAGTGGCGCGGTAATAAGGCAAAGACTTTTTTGATTGTTCAACGGCCCAAATTTTGTAGCCATCTTTTTTAAGACGATCGATCAATTTTAAAATCGCTGGCGTTGATCGCGCCAAAGCATCCCAAGCCATAAATTTCTCGGCACCGAGTGAAACTTTGGCGAATTGGAGGCGGATTTGGCCAAAACGATCGACGGGGGCCGGAGTAATACCGGCCAAATATAATTTTTCTATTCCGACCGCGTCGGCGGTGCGAAAAATGGAACCGACGTTATGTAAACTCCGGATATTTGCCAAAATAGCGACCATTCGTATATTATACATCTAGTTTTTTGAAGTGGCTTATGTGAAAAAGGAGGTGGCTGGATGAGAATTAACGCCGTTATAGGCGCGCTCGCCAAACCCGGCGGAGGCAAAGGAACGTTTAAAAAGCTGCTCAACGATGTCTGCCGCGAAGACGGCTACTTCCCAAGCATTACTACTTATCGATTTTCCGATCCCCTACGTAAAACTCTCCAATGGTATGATATCCTGGAAACTAGGGAAAACCTGCAATCTCTGTCAACTTGTTTAAGAATCTGTAAACCGGAGGCGCTTGCTTACGCCCTCCGGAAAATGATCGAGGAGGACAGATTCAGTGACATCAAATTGGCCGATGGCGTTCGTTCGCTCTCTGACGAAAGAGTAGTTCGTAGTTTCAGATCCGGCATACTGGTCTACATCAAAGTAGACCCGGAAATCCGGCTGGAGCGCGTGCGCCTGCGTAAAGAAAACCCGGGCGATGCTGAAAAAACTGTGGAACAATTCCTTGCCGAAGACACCGCCGAACCGGAACGCTATACCGAAGACATTGGTACGCGCGCCAACTGCATTATCGACAATAACGGCACGCTGGATGCCTATAAACAGCAAGTCAGCTTATTCTACCAACAGTTCCTCAAGCCGCTTCGAACAGAATAGACGAAAAACAACCCCCCCGATTAATCGGGGGGTTTTACGTGTTACCGTGAAACCTCATCTTTTTAGGTAAGATAATTGTTTCCGGCTGCTCTTTCCACCTTTGGATACAAGTGGCGTCTTCGCTGTAACAAAAAATCAGTTGCAAACTCATATCTACCCAGATCTCATCGCCGAATCGAAATTCTTTTTCGCAACCGTCGCATCCGGTTTTAAGACCGCCATATTCCGGCAGTTTTTCCGCCTTGCCTTGGAAAATAGCGGTCTCCGCCATCACTGTCTTGCCATTCTTGAAAACCCAGCTGGCAATGCAGGAATTGGGACTGGCGTTGCAAAAAATTAAATTATTGGCTCGAGCAAGCATTATGCGCTCACCCGACTTGAAATCTTTGCCGCAACCATCACACTTGTTTTTATTTCCGGTATAATTTATTTCGTCAAACATGATTACCTCCCGGAGTCTTTCAAAGGACTATCCGAATGATAATATAGTCAAAAAAAATAAAAAAGCTGTTCCGATGCATATCGGAACAGCTTTAGACGTTAGGTTCCCTCCGGCAAATTGGGGTCAGGCGGTGACTTAAGTCACAGATCGACATCGTAGTCATCCAGACTGCCCTTAACCGGACGCCGCTCGCGCAAATCCACGCGCGCGCGCTGCTGTTTTTCCCTTTCATATTGTTGCGCGCCGCTGAGAAAATCGCGCTCGCGCATTCTTTGGAATTTCTTGAAACCAATGGCGATGCACCCCATCGCTGCTATAGTCGCTATGAAAGCGAGGAAAATCGCGGCATCCTGTGAGACGCCAAAGGCAAAACCGGTAAGGAACAGCACGCCGGCGAAAACTCCCAGCACCATCGTTATTACCAAAACGGAGGTGCGATCGAACTTGAGCGCCAACAGAACCTTGAAACGGTACCACCGGTCACCCCAGGTCAGCAGATACGGGTTCCGCTCTTTTGACTTCGCGCCATGCATAGAGCCTCCTTTTTTTAAAAGTTCCAAAAGCATTATATTAAAAAAGCGGGATTTTGTCAATCTCGCTTTTATTTGCGATGCCAGCGCTGATTAAAAAGCTTATCGATAGCCTCATCTGGCAATGCGTCTAAGGTGCCGCAAATTTCCAGCTTCTCATAGCTCCCCTCACCACCCTCCACTACTTTCTCGCCCGGTCTCATTGCGCGCGCTTTGTTTAAATCTACTGCCAAGCTTCGTTGGACATCGCGTTCTATCTTGCGTCCGATTGCGGCATCAGCTTTTTTCATCAGCAGACAAAACAAGAATGCTAGCGATACGGAAATAGCCCAAAACAGAATTACTTCAAAGGGAGTAAGGAGCCCGAACTTATTCCAATAAATGAATACTTCTGCGATGAAGCTGGGTATGGATATTCCAAAAAATACGGCGGGCAGGTGTTTGTTTATTAAAAAACAAGCGCGGTAAGCCAATCCTTTTAAAGTCATGGCACCTCCTCGTATATCAAAGAGTCTTTAGCCGACAGCGCGGAGTTCCGGCCAAGTAAAGTAGCGCTGAACTTCACAAAGCCTCTTCTTTACAAAATTAGCGCTGATGCCGGGATGCGTTTTTTTCCAGCCATTCACACAGATAAGCTGATCCGCGCCGTTTTCACCGACACGGCAAAGAAGATTATCTTCGCTATTCTCTTCGACAAACACCGGCTCATCCGTCTGCCAAAACTTCCTGCAGCAAAAAGCGCAAACCCGCAGCCGTCCGACGCATTCTAGCACTAGCATAGGCAGCCCTCGCAAAAAAAGTTCTGGCTAAATTATAGCGCTTGAAACAGAAAAATCAACCCTATTGCTCAATGATAATTTTCTTTATAACAACCGGCTCGGTCGGACGATCATTGGCTCCAGTAGGCGTAATGCCGATAGCATCCACCACTTCTTGTCCATCAACAACTTTGCCGAAAATGGCGTACTGGTGGGGAAGCGCCACGTCAGCGACCATAATAAAGAATTGGCTGCCATTGGTATTCGGTCCACTGTTTGCCATCGCCACCACTCCTTTTTTGTAACCCTGCACATACGAAGCAGTAGCGGGACTTAATTCATCCTCAAATTTATAGCCAGGACCGCCACTACCGCAAGCGCCTTTAGACTTACTGCACTCCGGATCACCGCCCTGAATCATGAAGTCCTTGATAACGCGGTGGAAGGTCAAACCATCATAGAATTTCTGGCCAGCTAGCTTAAGAAAATTCGCTACAGTTTTCGGGGCGTCGTCCTGATAGAACTGAATCTTGAAATTACCGTAGCTGGTTTCCACGGTAGCTATCGGGCCATTCACTACATTTGCTGTTCCGCTCTTCACTACTCCATAATCCTGCAAAATCCAATAAGTGCCAAGCCCCGCGACACCGACCAAAACCAAAACCATTAAGATTGTTTTCATATGAAATATATTCTAACAAAATAGTGCTAAAATGGAAGTATGGCTCTATTTAGATTATTGGTAATGTTCGCCATTCTTGCCGGTATCGCCGGCGCGGTTTTGTATTTCTCTCCAGATCCTATTAAAGAAAAGGTACTGGGCTACGTGAACGGCAGTCCGTATATTCCGGCCGAGATTAAACAGGAAGCGGAGAGGCTCTATGCTACTCCGGCGATGAAGCGTGAGAAACTGATCACCGAACTTACCGAAAATCTTTCCCAATTCCAGGCCTATGTGGAAAAAACCGAACCCGGCACCTCCTCTACCAGCCCGGAAGTGGCGCTGATCGCGCGGAGCAAGGAGATCATTAACCAGGTTTTAAAGATAAACGCCGACCCGAGCGCCATCAAACAAATTACCGACGCCCTGGCCGCCAAAGTTTTGAGCGGAAGCAATTCTTGCCCCACTAAATAGTCGGACTCTGGCTATTTTGCGGATTGGGGTTCGGTTCGGCGTGAAAGTCGCCGGTGTAATTCTGCCGCTCCCAGCTCTGGTCTTTTTGAATCGCCGTCCAAGTTGCTTGATCCATAATAGAGCCGTTGGGACTATAAATAACAACGGAGTTGTTTGTATATGATAGATCATTCGAATTAGCCGAATAAATTAAATCGGCCGCGACGCTTCCTTTATAATTCTTGTGTGTCACCAAAAAGAAATTATGCGGCTTGATCTTGCCAATAAACGCGGATGCGCTTACTAAATTGTAGTCTGTTCCTGTGCTGGTCTTCTTTTTTAAAGCCCATCCAGCCAAATCAATTTCGCTATTCGTTGGGTTGTATAATTCAACAAATTCATCTTCCGAACCATTCGCGGTCGTGCCAGCAGAAACCTCGCTAATGGCTATTTGGATCGGCTCTGGCACTGGAGCGGACGCCGGAGCTGGTTGCGGCGGGGGTGTGGGCTCTGTGGAATTGATCGGCGCTATTGCTGAATTATCCGGTGCTGGCTGGATGTCCGAATTTTGGGGAACTGTTTGCGTGTCCTGATTTGCCGGCAACTCTGTCGGCTGAAATTGTTGATATTGCTGAACCGGCTGCGCTGGAGTCGGTTCTGGTACCGGCACTGTCGCTACCGTCGGCGGTAGCGCTTGATTTATCGCAACTGTAGATGACTTGGTAGTCTTGCTATTCTTCTTTTTTGGGTTGGAATCAACCACCTTGAACTTGCTTGAGAGAACATTGCTCGCTAAATTCGCCCCCTCCTTATCAATTTTTACTTCCGCTACCGGTTGCGCTTGCGACTGCTCATGCCGCCAGACGGAATATCCGCCGCCAACCACAAACCCGGTGACTGCTAGTCCAGCGACAATCTTCGCAACTACTTGGCCAGTAAAAAATTTCCCGGGCATAATGCCCACCAGTTTAACAAACCTATTTTTCAATGTAAAACCGCCACTTCTTTTTGCTCCAAATAGGACCGGCATAGGCGACGCCGATGCGTGGAGAGGCATGGGTCTTCAATCGTGGAACGTGAATCTTGGAGCTTCGTTCTTCAATCCAAAGACCGGTTTGGCGGCTAGCGGGTTTGTCATTAAAACGCTTATCTATTTTTAGAAATCTGGTGAGTTTAGCGGGGCCGTTGATTGCGCCGGCGCCGCGGATCAACACTGCCGATGGGTGTTTATCGAACTGGGTCACGATATTCAACATCCAGTGCATGCCATAGGTGAAATAAACATACCAGCGGCCCGGCGGGCCAAACATCACATAATTCCTCGCCGTTTTGCCGCGGCTCGCGTGCGAGGCCAAATCCTTTATTGGCCCGCCATAGGCCTCGGTTTCGGTGATCGGTAGCGCGATTATTTTCTTACCAATTTTCCTTACCAAAAACTTACCCAATAAGCCTTTGGCTACTGCTACTGCCGACCGATTAAAAAACTTCGGTCCTAGCGCCATGGCTAGGATTTTTTCATGTGTTGGAACGTGTAGTCAAGCGAGGCACCGACTTTTTTCCCGGGATTGAAAATGTTCAGCGGATCAAAAATACTCTTGACCTCTTCAAAAATTTTGTAAACTGTCTCGCCAAACATCTTCGGCAGATACGGACTGCGGATCAGGCCGTCGTTATGTTCGGCTGAGATTGAACCTTTGTATTCAATGACTAAATTAATCACTTCTTCCAGGGCAGCTGGAATCTTTTTACGATCTTCCTCGTTCGCCAGCACCATAAGCGGGATGATGTGAAAATTACCGTCGCCTACATGCCCGGCAATGGTCGCGTGAAGCTCATATTTTTTTATTATCACGTCAAGCTTCGGCAGAAACTCCGGTAATTTTTCCGGACGGACAATAAAGTCGTCGATAAACGGCGCAGTTTGTTTTCCCGCAACCTTGTGGCGAAGAAGATTGAAGCTCTCGCGGCGAATCACCCAGTATTTTTTCTCATCTTTCTCTTTGATGGCGAGCTTCATCTTAACAGGAAAATTTTTCAGCCGCTCTTGGAGTTCTTTAATTTTTCGTACTACCTCCTCCTCGGTATCTTCCTCAAACTCAACAAGACAGACAAGCTTAGGCGTTCCGTAAGTCAAAATTAACCAAAACTCCGGCAAAAAACTCCATCCGAGTGATAAAAGATTTTTCGCGCCCATCAGTTTTAAAAATCCGGGAAAGAATTTCAACGCGAGCTTAAGCGTGGCGTCGTCAAAAGATTCAAAACTCATTGGCTTGAACGGCAAAACCGCGTTTACTAAATCGCCGAGAATATTTAAATCTTTCAAAAAAACTACCAGCATTCCGGAATGGGCTTTATTTTGTACAAGGCGCAATTTCGCTTCCGTAACGATACCAAGAGTACCCTGCGATCCGACGAGTAGTTTCGTCAGATCAAAGTTTTCTCCATCCCAAACGTCCCAGATGTTGTAGCCGCTGGAATTTTTGGAAACTTGCGGCTTGGATTCTTTTATTGGTTCTTTCTTTTTTTCAAATAAATCGTAGATTTTCCGGTAAAGTTCGCCTTCAAAATCGCCTTGCCGCATTTTTTTATTAAGCTCGGCTTTGCTAAGTTTTTTTACTTCGTATTCGTTGCCATCGGCCAGCACGACCTTCAATTCCTGAATGTAGTTCTGGGTTTTTCCATATACCAGAGACTTCTCGCCGCCGGAATTGTTGGCAATCATCCCGCCAAGCGCGCAGATTTCCCGTGAAGCCGGATAAGACGGCAGAAGTTGGTTGCTTTTCATTGTCGCCTTTTCAAAATCGCGGTAATAAACGCCTGGTTGGGTGATGGCATACCCGGGGCCCACTTCTTTTACTTGATTGAAATATTTATCAAACTCCAGCACCAGCGATTCGGTGAGCGGCCCGCCGGTCATATCCGTACCGCCGGAGCGGGCGGTTAAAGAAACGCTCTTGTTCTTGGAGGCAAATTTCACAAGATTCTTGATATCGTCAACGTCTTTAGGAAAAATTACCGCCTGCGGCTTTATTTCAAATAAACTGGCGTCACGGCTGTATTTTTGCCGCACCGACTCGCCATCATCCAGATCGCCATGCAAGAATTTTCTTATCTCCTCAATAACGCTATTCGCCATTTGTGATTTACTATTTCGTATAACCGCCGGCGGATCCGCCTTTATTCAGGTAGTCGGCGATATTTAAAACTGCTTTAATCGCGTCCCCTGCTGAAATATTATTTTGTTTATAAAGAACATCCGAGGCATCGCCTGCCGCCCAGATTCCCGGCTGGGAAGTTTGCTGGGTTTTGTGATCAACGATAATTTCTCCAAAATCATTCAGTTTCGCCAGATCTTTTACAAACCCGGTATTCGGATAAGAGCCGATTTCTACAAACACGCCGTCTAATTTTAGTTCTTTCGCCTGACTATCCGAACGATCTTCATATTTCAGGCCGGTAACAAATTTATCACCGAGAATTTCCGAGGTCTTGGCATTCAAAATAATTTCTACTTTCGAATTGGCTTTGATTTTTTCCTGCGTTACCGCGTCGCCTTTCAGCTGGTCGCCATATTCCAACAAATAAATCTTGGAGGCGTAGGGAATCAGGTCCAATACCGCTTCAAGTCCGGCATTGCCGCCGCCAATCACGGCTGTAATTTTATTTTTAAAAATCGGCGCGTCACAGGTTGAGCAGTAAACTACGCCTTTGCCGTCAAGTTTCGCTTCGCCAGGAACATTTAATTTTTTTCGCGCGCTGCCGGTCGCCACCAAAATTGTTCCGGTTTCAAAAGTTTTACCCTCTTTAGTGGAGATTTTAAAACCATTGCCAGATTTCTCCGCTTTTTCCACCATATCCGACTGATAAATTTCTATCCCCTCCTGAGCCCGAAGGTGCCCTTCCAGCATTTTAGCAAAATCAAAACCGGACACCGATTTGGTGCCAATCCAATTCTGGATGTCGGCGGAAACCAACGATTGCCCGCCGAAGTCACCGGCAATCAGCGCTACTTTCATCTTTTTTCTGGCCGCATAAATTCCGGCGGCGACGCCGCCCGGCCCGCCACCAATAATAATTAGGTCGTACATAAAAAAATATTTAAATATGCTTGGCTATAAGCCGAGGGCTTTTTTTAATTCACTTTCATTAAAGCCCACCATTATCTTGCCGCCCACGTCAATTACCGGCACACCCAGCTGGTGGGATTTTTCCACCAGCTCCGCGCGCGCTTTCTCATCTTCCGCCACATTATATTCCTCATATTGAATATTATTTTTTTTGAAAAACTCTTTAGCCATCTTGCAATACACGCAAGTGGGGGTGGAGTAAATTTTAATTGTCATTTTATTGAATGGGATAGTTGTTATCGTTGATTCCTACTATCCGCCAGAGCGACAGTAGGATGATTAACACGCCGGCGACGACCTGGCTCCACAGCGCCGATGTTATCCTCCAATATCCTAAAATCCAGGGGGAAGAGAGAATCCAAATCCCCAAAACGAACTCGATCCAGTTCAGCCATTTCATACTTATATTATAGGGCAACGGGCTAAAAATAAAAAACCGCCCAGACCTAAGTCGTGAGCGGTTATCGTTAATTCCAAAAACCCGGACCCACTCTCATCGAGCCGTGTCCAAGCAAAGGCACGGCAACGAGATACTTGAGTGTGGTCGAAAGAATCAGGTGAGAAAACGAAAGTGCATAGAGATTGCGCGATTTGGCGAGAAAGAAGTAGGCGCCGAAGCCGGCGAAAAATAGCGTACCGATGGCCAACACTGGATTCGGTATGTGAACGATTCCAAACATTACTCCGACCAGGAAAGCGGCCAGGCGCTTCCGTTCCGGCAAAATCTGTCCCATCCGGTTTGTAAAATAGCCGTGGAGGAACAGTTCCTGCAGTGGTACACCGATGATGTAGCCGAGCGAAACTCGAAAAGAAGCCCGCCACCACTCATAGCTTTCCGGATTGTAGTTCTTCCAGAAACGCGGCGCCACCAGCGTTCCGATAGCCACGATCGCCACTAGGGCAAACAGCGTCCAAAGGAAGGCGGTCCGGAGATGATAGATATCGTTGACCTTTTCGTTAATCCGCACGCAGAAACCGAGGTCGGCCGCCGTGTCTCCCCGCCACTTCCAACTTAGGCAGATGGCCGTCACCAGTCCGCCGCCAATGAGCCAGCAGGTGATGGGACTCACGACTGACACCCAGATGGCAACCATCAAAAGGACAAAAATCATTGTAGTTTCTGCCACAATCTTGATTTGGTAACGGCTCATCATTCCCCCGCAAAAATCGTAACCCAGGTAAAGTCCACCAACGCGTGTAGCAGAGCGGAAGTCCCGAGCGCGTTCCGGCTACCGGCCGCTTTGCGCTTTTTGTAAACCCAGCCATAGGCAAAACCCGCAATCGTCGCGAAGAAAACGTATTCCCAGTTGGGAAGAACTTCGCGGGTCCGAGTTTTGTTATTGGCGTGAGAAAGGCCGAAAATTAGCGAAGCCGCCACCCAACCGATATCCTCGCCAAACCACTTAATTAGCGTGTTTTGGATCCCGGCGCGGAAGATCAGTTCTTCCGCGAGCGCCGGTGCGAACCAGATCGCGACAAGCACAAGTGGCCAGAGATACGGATACTTTGTAGCACTTGGGCTGATCCCGCATTTGATGAATCCGGTGAAAAGCGCCACCGGTACGATAAGCGCCGTAAGCAGTAAAAAGGTCTTCCCGAACAGCTTAAGGTCGTCTTTGCTCCAATGCCAGGTAAGACAAATTTTAGATTCGGCAAAGGCGGTGAGTACAAGCAATACATAGATAATCGCGCAAGCGGTAATGAATGGGTACGAGGCACCGCCAACCTTCCAACTCTGGAAAACAAACTTCAGCTCAACTGGCAGCCAGAGGAGCAGGATGACTATCAATGGCACTAGATTACTTTTTTCTTTCCCGAATGGGGTGAGTGAGTAGAAGAAGACCGCAAGGGTCGGCGCGGCAAAATAGCCGACCAACAGCATAAAATCATTCTCCTGCCAGGTATGGGTAACTTTCATCAGAATCAGGTTGTAGGCGAGCAAAGAAATCGGCAGAAGCCAAATGCGCCAAACGTTGCCGTTAAGCCAATTCGCAAATTTTTCCCGAGCGGAGTTCTTAATCAGGCAACATACCAGAACAACCAAAACGGCTCCCCCGGTAAGGGCAATATTCTTCTCCATCCAGCCATCTCCTTATTTCAATGAACGAGCAAACTTTACAATAAAAAAAGCCCCG
>JAHFLQ010000003.1:0-8526 GCA_023244815.1 bacterium | reverse complement strand
GGGTCGCCAAGGTAGTCAAAGCAGACATAGCTCCTGCCGCTCTTTAGCGCGCCCAATACCGATGCCTGGTTCAGTTCTTTGCCTGCCTCCACCCAGATGTGGGTTGAGACCAGACTAAGCATGAACGGGTAGGGATCGAGTTGTTGGCCGAAGAACCGAATGTTCTGATGAGCATCCGGCCCGGCGAAGATCGGTATCGGCCGGCCTTCTTTTTCGGAAAGCTTTTGCCAACGCTCAAGATTCTCCGGAATGACTTCTGTCAATGCCTCATACACACTCTTCGGATTGAACAGCGCCCTGCCAAGAATAGTTCCGAGCGTCCTAAGATTATGCCTAAATCCGGCATGAAAATTGTAGGCATTGGCGTGGAAATTCACGATTTCAATCGCGTCCCAATGCTCGTCACTCCATTCCTTCAGTTCTTCTATGTGCCCGTAGGCATGGATTTTCGTCTCGCCATTAATCGGAATCAGGAAATGTGATCCATGATCATCCCAGCTGCGCTCGTTGCCGTAGATCAGCACCACGTCATCGCGGCTGGTCGGAAACTCGCCAGGCGGCAAATCAGAGATGTGATCCGTAAAGATCAACCAGCTGATTTTATTTTGCTTGGCCGCCGCGAAGATTTCATCCCACCTCACCCGAGCGTCATGGGAAAGCGGGGAATGCACATGCACCTCACCGCGGTAATCAACCAGATCGCCGGGCTCCAGTGGCGCATACGGAAAGTCCGTGGTTCCGCCAAGCCTCGACGAGATCTTGGGCATTTCTGTCTGACTCATCTTCGCGCTGGAGATAATCAACGTCGCACCGCAGAAAACGAAGGCGGCTAGATTGATGAGCGCACCGGCACATTGTTGTCCGATTGTTTTCCGAAAGCGTTTCTCCGGCGGCAACCTGAACATCCGATAGAACAAGGTGGCGAAAATTGGGCCTAGGACAATCATCCCTATTATTGACCATGAAAACACCCACGCTAAAGGCCACAATTCTAAAAGAGCGAATCCACTCAAAAGCAAAAACATAGCCGTCAACGGAATAAGTAGCTTGAACCAGTCACGCCAAAGCCAATACAACACAAATCCTCCTTATCAAAGAGCCGTGTCGGGGAGCCGGGAATCGAACCCGGCCTTCACGCACCCGAAGCGCGCGTACTGCCGATATACTACTCCCCGCCAGTTGCTATTTCACAAAGTACTTCTTCTTCAGCTCTTCGTCAATGCGATTCTGCACTTCGTTGGTCGATTCTTTTGCCTTCGCTGAAAGTCCGGCTAGTTCTTTTTCAGAAAGTTTTCCAAGCTTGCGAACGCGGTCGGTTAGATGTTCTTTGGCATTTCGTTTCGGGTCGTCCAAAACTTCTTCCAAGAGAACCGCGAGAATCGCACCGATCTTCGGGCCCGGCTCGGCTTTCAATTCTTTCATAATGTCACCCCCGTTCACCTTCAGCATCTTCGGCCCGATCGGATCCCGTTTCACTTTTTCAATCATCGCCTGCAGATAGCGCAAGCGGTACGGCTGGGCCTTGGCTACGCCGGAACCGATACGATCCGCTTCGCGGAGCTTCATCAAGTCATCAATATTTTCCGCACCAACCCTGCTTAACAAACGCCGGACGCCTCTAAGAGTTACGATTTCTGGGTCATAAACAAACATATGCTCGCGCACGAGCAGCGCCGCTTTCTCGGTCATATCTTTGGGAAACCGCAGGCGATCCATTGTTTCCAGCACCATTTTCTCCCCAACGTGCTGGTGTTGGTAAAAAGTCCAGTCGCCTTTTTTGCCATTGTGGGTTTTGCCGCCACGCGGGTCGTTTTTCCAAACGCGGGTGCGAGATTTACCAACGTCGTGTAATAAAGAAGCTGCTCGCAAATCCAGCGGGAAATTATTCTTCACTGCATATTCGAGCGAGCGAACATTATGTTCAAAAACCGTGTATATATGGTGAAGATTCTGTTCCATCCCGACGCCCTCTTCAAGTTCCGGCAAAATAATTTTCAGCAAACCAGATTCTTGTAATGCCCGCACCCCATCGTGAGCGTTGTCAGTAATCAGAAGTTTTTCTAACTCATCACGAACCCGCTCTTTGGCAATAAACTCAATCAGACCATGCTCCTGTTTTAGCGCCTCAGCTGTTTTCTTTTCAATGACGAACCCCAATTGGGCGGAAAAACGAATAGCACGAACCAGACGCAACGCATCTTCCTGAAAACGCTGGGCCGGGTCGCCGACAGCGCGGATGATTTTGGCTTCCAGGTCATTTTGGCCGCCGAAAGGATCAACGACTTTACCCGCCATCCCCTTCGATAGGCTCAGGGCGAGAGCGTTCACGGTAAAATCACGCCGCGATAAATCTTCCTCGACTGTCTTAGCAAACTTAATCTCGTCCGGATGGCGCTTGTCGGTATATTTACCCTCAAGCCGGAAGGTGGTTACCTCAACCACCTTAAGAGTCGGGTCCTTGCTTTCGGTTTTAACGCCTACCGTGCCGAATTTATTTTCATAGACGCTATCAGGAAAAAGTTTCTGGATTTCTTTCGGCGTGGCGCTGCTGGTTAAATCCCAATCTTTTGGCTCATGGCCAATTAAAATATCCCGCAAGCAGCCACCTACCAGATAAGCCTCAAAGCCTGCCTTTGAGAGTTTCTCGGCTATTTTTTTTACTTCCGCGGGAACTTTAAGCACGTTAGTTATCGAGATTGAGAAAGCGCTTGCTCAATCACATTCTTAAATTGGGGAAATGGCATAGCACCGGAAATGACCTTGCCATTGATAAAGGTCGCTGGCGTACCCTGAACTCCGGCCGCTACTCCGTCGCTATAGTCTTTCTCCACCTCTGTCTTATACTTCTGGGAATCCAAACAGCCTGCGAACTTTCCGGCGTCCAAGCCAAGATCAACCGCCAGTGATTTAAATAGAGCGGTCGTCAGGTTGCCGTTGTTTTCCCGACCATCAGCGATTTCGGTCTGATATAGCCTATCGTGATACGCCCAGAACTTTCCCTGGTCAGCCGCGCACTGGGAGGCCAGCGCCGCTCCCTGCGATTCCGATCCCAAAAAAGCGAAGTCGCGGAAAATCATTTTCACCTTATTGGTCTTTATGTATTGTTCCCGAATCTGCGGCTCAACCTCGCTAAAAAACTTCGCGCAAAACGGGCACTGGTAATCCCCAAACTCTACGATGGTTACCGGCGCGTTTTTATCGCCCAATACAACATCGTCATCAGCCAAATTACCGCCACTAATCTGCGCGAGGAGAGATGTATCAGAATTGGCCGATGGAACAGTTACATTAGAGCCAGTTTTGTAAACCAGCGCGCCGGAAATCAAAAGCGCCGCCACAATAATGGCCGCCGGCAAAAAGATATCTTTATCCTTCTTTTGACTATCATCCATGCTTTCTTTAGTATAAAGGCAGAATGACACCGACTGTCAAGCTAAAACAAATCGCCCTTATTTTGGGAGATGTCGCCATCTTGTACATCTCGCTCGTTTTGGCTCTTTTTTTACGTTATCACGGCCTTTCTAAAGAGGTCTGGGATGTTCACTTCTGGCCGTTCACGGTAGTTTTCTCCATCTGGCTGGCAACGTTTTACATCGGCGGCCTGTATGATCTTCGCACATTGAAAAATGACCTGTACTTCGCCCGCACCTTTCTATCTCTAGTAATCATTAATGGCATTATTGCGACACTGCTGTTCTACTTTATTTCCGCCTTCGGCATCTCGCCGAAAGCTAATCTGTTTGCCGTAGTCGCTATTTTCGGACTAATCGCCTACCTTTGGAGAACAATCTACAACAATATCCTTAGCGCCGGGTCTCCCCCCAACAAAATTTTAATGATCGGATACAACCAAACCGTTGAGGAGGCGGTTAATCAAATTCAGCAGAATCCCCAACTCGGCTATGAAGTAAATTTCTGGATGAAAGAAGGATTGCAGGACAAAGAACTAGATCACTTGGCCCAAATCATTCTAGATAATAAAATAAACATCATCGTAATTCCGGCGCACATCAAAAAAAGCTCTAAAGCGGCCCGTCTTATTTACAAAAATCTAGTGTTGGGCATCGAAGTGATGAATCTGTCCGATCTCTATGAAAAAGTTTTTAAAAAACTTCCGCTCGCGGAATTAGAAGAGGTTTGGTTCTTGGAAAATATCGCCAAAAGCCACCAAATATACGAATTTTTCAAAAAACCGATAGAAATTTTCCTCGCAATTGTCGTCGGCATAATCCTGCTTCCCATCGCCACCATAATCGCCATTTTTATAGCCCTTACCTCTCCCGGCCCGATAATTTATACCCAAACGCGGAGCGGCGAAAGTGAAAAGGGGTTCAAAATATTTAAATTCCGAACTATGCGCGTTAATGCTGAAAAAGACGGCCCCCAGTGGTCTGCCGGCAAACACGATGAGCGCGTTACCCCGATTGGAGCACTGCTCCGCCGTACTCACTTAGATGAACTGCCCCAGCTTCTGAACATCATCGGCGGCGAACTTTCTTTCGTAGGTCCGCGTCCGGAAAGGCCGGAGTTTGTGAAACAACTGAAAAAAGATGTTCCCTATTTTGAGCTTCGCCTTCTAGTGCGTCCTGGCATCACCGGTTGGGCGCAGATTAATTATAAATATGGCGCCTCCGTTGAAGATGCCTACGAGAAGTTGCAATACGATATGTACTATCTAAAAAACAGATCCTTGGCCTTAGATTTTTTGGTTCTCCTCCGGACAGTTAAATATTTATTTGCGTCTCACAAATAATGCGCAAGGTTCTAGATTGGCTACTTAATAATAGAACTACGCATCAAACCATCGCCAAAAATACTTTTTGGCTTTTCGCCGGCCAGCTGATTGGCCGCTTATTGCGGGCCACCATCGTAATTTATGCCGCCCGGGTATTGGGGGCGGCCAGTTGGGGCGCGTTTTCTTACGCGGTCGGCATTGCCGCCTTCCTTACTATTTTTTCCGATATCGGAATAAACGCCCTGATTACCAAAGAGGCCTCCCGTAATCCGGAACTAAAAAGCCAGTATCTGTCTACGGCATTTTTTGTAAAACTTAGCTTGCTGATGATCTTTGTCCTTGGTGTAATCATCGCGACTCCTTACCTCACTAACATTCCAGAAGCAGTGTCGCTGATGCCAATTATAATTTTTGTCTTCGCGTTTGACACGCTCCGCGACCTTGGGACGGCGTTAAGCCGGGCAATGGAAAAAATGGAGATAGAGGCGGGTATTAACATCTTTACTAATTTCGCCATCGCTCTCCTCGGATTTATTTTCCTCATGGCCAGTCGGAGTTCGGAATCGCTGGCCATTGCCTACGCGCTGGGAAGCGGCGTTGGACTCGTTGCTATTTTTTTCGCGCTCCGGAAAAATTTCAGCGGATTGGTCCATAATTTCCAAAGACATTTGATCAAGCCGATTCTCGCTACCGCCTGGCCATTCGGCTTAATGGGACTGATGGGCGTAGTAATGCTCAACACCGACATCATAATGCTTGGCTGGCTGACCACGGCTACTAAGGTCGGCTATTACGCCGCTGCTCAAAAGCCTATTCAGCTTCTCTATGTCTTGCCCACACTGCTCGCGAGCAGCATATTTCCGGTAATCGCCCGCCTTGCCAAGGCCGATCCGGAAGCCGTCAAACGATTGCTGGAAAAATACGTGGCCTTGGTGCTGCTGGTCGCTGTTCCGGTAATCATTGCCGGCCTGATATTTGCCAGCCAAATTATTACTATTCTTTTCGGCGCGGAATACGCGCCGGCAATTTTAACTTTCCGCATTCTGATCCTAACGATAGCCATCGTCTATCCTTCAACGCTGATCGGCAATGCCATCTTCGCCTACGACCACCAAAAAGCTTTCTTGAAATTCGCGCTTGCCGCGATTTTCGGCAACGTTTTCTTCAACGCCATTCTTATACCGCCGCTCGGCATCGAGGGCGCAGCCATTTCCACCGTAGTAACTCAACTGATTACTAATGCTTTGATCTGGAGAAAAATGAAAGGGATTAATCATTTTTCCGTCTGGACTGAAATCAAAAGACAAGCCCATAACGTGTTATTATAAGTCGATGACCGCTTGGGAAAAGTTTTTTGATGAAAAAATCCGGCTGGTCGCCCAAGGAAAAGAAATCTTAGACGTTGGCGGAGCCGGTGGATTTATTAAACTCCTGGCGCCTTATCGAGATCTCTTCAAAGGGTCGCGCTATCGCAGCTTGGATATATCTCCAGAAGCACATCCGGACATTGTCGGGGATATTCATAAATTGCCCATACCGGATAATTCTTTAGACGGCGTAATTTGTATCTGCGTTTTAGAGCACGTAGAAGATCCGCAGAAAGCCATTAACGAAATCCGACGGACATTAAAACCCGGGGGCAAATGCCTTTTGTACGCCCCTTTCCTCCATCCATACCATGCCCGCGAAGGAAACTATAATTACAAAGATTTTTATCGCTACAGCAAAGACGGCCTTGCTCATCTCGCCAGAGAATTTTCTAAAGTAGAAATGGCTTCAGTACGACTATTTTTTGAAACCTGGTTTTATCTTTTGCCAAATCCTCTCGGAAAAATTTTTATGCCCATCGGGAGACTGCTGGACCTTTTGTTGAGACCCAAAGGAAATCAAACTTCCGGATACTATCTCTACTTAATAAAATAACAAAAATGGGACACAACGGGAAATTCCAAAGGGAATATCTCGGAGCCGATTTAGCTTGGCGCCTTGTAAATCGGCGAGAGCTAAGTGGTGCCGTTTTGCCGCAGGAGCAAAACGGACACCCGGTTCCCGAGGAATTTCCCGTTGCGTCCAACTACCACTCTTTAATCGCTTTTTCCCAGCGCTCGAACGTTCCACAATCAAACCAGCGGCCATTTTGGACTTTGTAACCGGCCAACTTTCCGGCCATTGCGAGCTTTGGGAAAATATCTTTTTCGATCATCAGAAACCCTCTTGACCAATCGGCATAATCAAAAACTGCCGGCTCCAAAACATACAGCCCGGAAGAAATAAAATTACTCGGTGAATTTTTCGGTTTTTCCAAAAATTCTGTGATTTTATCGCTACTCAAGACCGGCACACCATAATCGGAAGGATTGGACACCTCTACTAATGCAATGGTGCCGACAGGTTTATTTTTATTCTCTCGATGAGCTTTAATCAGATTAGTTAAGTGAAAATCTTTGAGTTCGTCCCCATTAGATAAAATAAAAGTTTCTTTCAATTCCTGAGTGAAATGTTTCAATCCTCCAAAAGTACCAAGGGGCTCTGGCTCGGTTTCTATCCTTAATTTTTTCGGCAATTCGTTCGCATAACGCTTTTGCCACCATTGATAATCTTCCTGGTGGTCTTTGTGAATTAAAAGAATTGGCTCATCAATTCCGTGCCGCTCAAAAAGTTCCAATAAGTGATTGATAATCGGCTTACGTTTAACGGTCAGGAGAGGCTTGGGGGTTTCTAAAGTCACCGGACGCAGCCGAGTGCCAAACCCGCCAGCTAATATAACTACTTTCATAAATTGTAGATTAATTCAAAAATCCCCCGATGTCCATCGGAGGATTTTTGTTGATTTTAGTATCCCTGCTTAGCCTTAAGTTGCGCTTGCAAATCCTGAACCTGCTTGAGCAAAAGCTGAAGCTGAGCGCTCTGGCTCGCACTTGTAGTCGGAGTGGCTGAGGCTGGAGTCGATGCTGGAGCTGAAACAGGGACTGGAGCGGCTCCTTCAAATACTGACTTTATTTTAGCCCTCGTTTTCGGGCCAAGGCGGCCGGCACCGGCGTCTTTGTCGGATTTAATCACTCCATACTTCAGCTGGAATTTCACAACAGCGGCTTTCGTTAAAGCTCCAAAGTAGCCGGTAACTTGACCACTTGGATAAAGACTCGCATCGCTCTTTAGCAACTCCTGTATTCTTTTAACGTCATCGCCTTTTGAACCGGGCGATAAATCCTTATTAAATACTGGAGAAACTAGTTGCGCTACTGGAGAAGGATTGGCTGCCGATGATGGAGTGGCTGGGGTAGCAGGCACTGCCGGTGTAGCTGGAACTGCCGCGGCGACAGTAGGAGTAGCGGGCGTAGCGGAAACAGCTGGCGTAGCCGGAGTAGCTGGGGTGGAATCCGAAGTTGGAGTGCCGCCTCCGCCACTGGTACTTCCTGCTACAGTGCAAATAGTGCCAGTCGGGGTAGCCACTACAGTTTCGCTGGATCCGCTAGAAGCGGAAATGGTTAACACAGAATTTGAATCGTTGCAGGTAAAGCTTGCGGAAGCGTTCGCGGACTTAGTAAGTCCATAGGTCGTCCGATTAGCAGAGGTAATGTCTACCGATGATCCGGCCGCCAAACCAATAGTAAGGCTTCCCGCATCTACCTGCACCGTTTGCGCGTTACCGGCAGTTACCGTGAAATCCAGGAGACTGCCGCCAATTGTTAACTGGAGAGTTGATCCGGTCGTTAACTGGACGTCATTAAAAGCAGCCGAAGCAAGCAAAGGAATGGCTACCGCTAGGACAGAAGCTAAACGCAGTAACC
>JAHFLQ010000010.1 GCA_023244815.1 bacterium | reverse complement strand
AGATTGTGGAATATGTATTACAATGACCTTGAACACTGCGGATTGCATGGCAAGACACCGAACGAATTTCTTGCCGATTACAAACTAATTAATCCGCCATATGTGCCTGCCTAAGACAGTTGATTTTTGTTAAGATTGGTTTAATATGACGCTTAGGCCGCGGTAGCTCAGTGGTAGAGCTCACGCCTGAAGAGCGTGGAGTCGTCAGTTCGATTCTGACCCGCGGCACCTTGAAAAAAACAGTTAAAGTACTAAAGTAAGGGGCGGAGGTGTTTCTTGAAAATAAGATGCCGACTCTGCCAATTTGAAATACTTCGAATAGGGTTCTTTGTCGTTGCCATTTGTCTGGCAGTGATATTTTTAGGCGCGGCTGTCATTACTTTGCTGGGCAGCCAGCCTGTTAGCGCCGGGCTTCTCTGGATTTCGCCGATTGTTGCCGCCAACCTCTTGATATTCTGGTGGTCTACTGGAGCCTTACTGGAAAGAAAGTGCTGGCAGAATGGCTGCCGATGCAGCTGCCATGATTTTCGTGGCGCGAAACGCTGCGATTACAATTGTGAATATTGTCAGGGCTATTTCCCGGAGCCGCTTTCGGAAAAGGAAAATCCATCTGATGACAGCGATTTTTGCAAAGAATGCCAATGGCATCACGCGCTATTTTCTGAGAATGATAACGTTTCGGAATTTACCGACTGCAGATGCATTTGTCATAACCGGAAAAAGCGCGGAAGATAGACCGCTCCGACACACATCGGAGCGGTTTTTTTATTTTCAGTTATCCACAGTAAAAACTGGATTCGAATGCTAAACTAAAGATAAGATTAATAGCTCATGTTCCAGACGATTAGAAAGAGAGACGGCCGGCTAGTCGGCTTCGATCAGGCAAAGATCGCGGCCGCTGTGTTAAAGGCGATGAAGGCGTCGGGCGAAGGAGGCGAAGGGGATGCGCAGAACGTTTCGGATAAAGTTGTTAAAGAACTGTTAAAAAAATATCCAGCCAACCGAATTTTAGGCATTGAAGAAATACAAGACGTTGTGGAAACGACGTTGATTTTGCTCGACTACGCCAAAACCGCTAAGGCCTACATACTGTACCGTCAGCAACGGTCAGAGCTTCGCGAAAAACGGAAGGAAATTCCGGAGCATGTAAAAAAACTGGTGGCGGAGAGCAAAAAATATTTCCGTAATCCGCTGGCGGAGTTTGTTTACTATCGCAGCTACTCCCGCTGGATCGAGAACGAAGGCCGCCGCGAGACCTGGATCGAAACCGTTAATCGGTACATTGGTTTCATGAACGAAAACCTTGGCGGCAAGTTGGCGGATACAGAGTATGAAGAAATCCGTCAGGCTATTTTAAAACAAGAAGTAATGCCATCCATGCGTTTGATGTGGAGCGCCGGTGAGGCGGCCAGGACAACCAACGTATCCGGCTATAATTGTTCGTTTATCGCCCCCAGCAAGATCGAAGACTTTGGTGAAATAATGTATCTCTCTATGTGCGGCACGGGCGTCGGTTTTTCCGTGGAACAGCAGAATGTCCAGAAGTTTCCGCAGATTAAAAAACAAACCGGCCCTTCGGCAAAACTGCGGATAGGCAAAAAAATACCAACTCACGTTGTGGAGGACAGCAAAGAAGGCTGGGCCAGCGCTTTTGTGCTGGCGGTCAAGACCTGGTTTGACGGTAAAGACGTTGAAATTGATTATACCCGCCTCCGGCCAGCCGGCGCGCGTTTGAAAACTATGGGTGGCAAGAGTTCCGGGCCGGCGCCGCTGATCGCGTTGATGGAATTTACCAAGAAAAAAGTGCTGGCCAAACAAGGCCGCCGGCTAACTTCTTTAGATGTCCACGATATTATCTGCAAAATCGGCGAGATAGTGGAAATGGGCGGCGTGCGCCGGAGCGCGCTCCTTTCGCTTTCTGATCTGGACGATCCGGAGATGCGCGGCGCGAAAACCGGCCAGTTTTATCTAACCGAACCCCAGCGCCATATGGCCAATAACTCCGTGGCTTACAACGAGAAACCGACCGCGCCCCAATTTTTGGACGAATGGATCGCGCTCGCGAAAAGCGGCACCGGAGAGCGGGGGATCTTTAATCGCGGTGGTTTGCAGAAACAATTGCCGCCGCGCCGCTGGAAAGTTTTTGCCAAAGACGCAGCCACTTCCGGCACCAACCCTTGCGGAGAAATAGTTCTGAAATCCAAACAATTTTGTAATCTGACCGAAGTAGTCGCGCGTGCAGAAGACACCGAAGAAACATTGGCGCGTAAAGTCCGTCTGGCAACTATTTTGGGAACCTACCAGTCATCTCTTACCAATTTCCCGCATCTTTCTAAGGAGTGGAAAAAGAATTGCGAAGAAGAGCGTTTGCTCGGTGTTTCCATCACCGGTCAGTGGGATTGTCCAGCCGTTCGCGGGGAGACAGCGTTAAAGAAATTGCACGATCTAGCTATTGCAATAAACCAGGAATACGCCAGGAAAATTGGGATTAATCCGTCCACCGCGATTACTTGCGTGAAACCATCCGGCACCGTTTCCCAGCTGGTTGATTCCGCTTCCGGTTTGCACCCGCGCCACGCTCCATTTTATATCCGCCGCATTCGAATTTCTACGACTGATAGTTTATTTCAGATGTTGAAGGATCAGAAAGTTCCTTATTATCCGGAAGTTGGCCAGAGTGGCGATGGCATCACCACCTATGTACTGGAGTTTCCGGTCAAATCTCCGGAGCAAGCTGTCTATCGCAACGATCTCTCCGCGTCGGAACAGCTTCGCCATTGGAAACTCGTCAAAGATAACTTTACCGAACACAATCCCTCTGTGACTATTTCCGTGGGTTCCAACGAATGGATTGCCGTGGCGGACTGGCTTTACGAGAATTGGGATATGATCGGCGGGCTATCCTTCCTGCCGCGTGAAGAGCATGTTTACACGCTCGCGCCGTACGAAGAAATAAGTAAGGAGCGCTATGATAAGCTGGTGGCCGCATATCCGATTATAGATTTTTCGCAGATTTTGATTTACGAGAAAGAAGACGAGACGAAGGGAGCGAAAGAACTAGCCTGCGTGGGCGGAGTTTGCGAGATTATTTAAGTAGAGCTATACTATTTTCGCTCTTTGATAGTTTTTATTTAGGAGGCAGCCATGGCGCGTCGGATCGAAGTGACGGAAGCCGACTTCGGACGTTCGGTGGAGGTTATTACCAAGGGTGCGTTGAGTTTTATTGCCGATCTGCACTCCGAATTTTCCCAGAGGCGACAAGAGCTTTTGGCAAGACGGGGAGCGCGGCAAAAAGAGTTTGACGGCGGGACATTGCCCGACTTTTTGCCGGAGACGGAGCAGATCCGCAGTAGCGACTGGAAAATCAATCCGATACCACGATCACTGGACATCCCGCGAATAGAAATTACGGGACCGGCTTCTTCGCGCAAAATGGTGATCAACGCTCTGAACTCCGGCGCCAACTTGTATATGGCCGATTCGGAAGATTCGGAGTCGCCCACCTGGGAAAATATCGTCAACGGGCAGATCAACCTTTACGATGCCGCTAGGCAAACCATTGCTTACAGTGACCCGAGCGGCAAGGTTTATGAGCTGAACGAAAAGACGGCAGTTTTGCTGTACCGTCCGCGCGGCTGGCATTTGCTGGAAAAGCACCTGCTGGTTGACGGCGAGCCGGTTTCGGCCAGCCTTTTCGATTTCGGTATGTATTTTTACCACAATGCCTGGGCGCTTTTCCAAGGCGGTGCTGGTCCCTACTTTTATCTGCCAAAGCTGGAAAGCCATCTAGAGGCTCGGCTTTGGAATGATGTTTTCTGTTGGGCGGAAAAGCAACTTCGTTTCCCACCCGCTACTATAAAAGCGACAGTTCTGATTGAGACGCTCACCGCCGCTTTTGCAATGGACGAAATCCTATACGAACTCCGGGAACATTCCGCTGGCCTGAATTGCGGACGCTGGGACTACATCTTCAGTTTCATCAAGACCCTGCGGCTTCATTCGGAAGTAATTTTGCCGGATCGGGCGGCGGTGACGATGGACAAAGGTTTTCTCTCAGCGTACGTTAACTTGCTGGTCAAGACCTGCCGCCGTCGCGGCGCCCAGCCGATTGGCGGTATGTCCGCTTACATTCCGATCAAAAACGATCCGGAAGCGAATGAGCGGGTGCTAGCCAAGGTACGGGCCGATAAGGCGCTGGAGAGGAAAAAGAAACTGGTAGGCGCCTGGGTAGCGCATCCTGGGTTAGTTTCGCTCGTTAAAGAAATTTTTGAGATGCCAGTTCCAGAAACCGACCTTGTCAATATGGATGAGGTGACGGTCAGCGCTAAGGACCTTTTGGAAATTCCGGCAGGTGAGATTACCGAAGCCGGTTTGAGAACCAACATCCGTGTTGCCATCCAGTATCTGGAAGCTTGGCTCAAAGGGACCGGCTGTGTTCCTCTTAATAACTTGATGGAGGACGCGGCGACGGCGGAAATCTGCCGTTCTCAAATTTGGCAATGGGTTAAGCATCGCGCCAAACTAGCTGATGGCCGCGAGATTACCCGGAACCTGGTTTGGGACACGCTTGTTGAGGAGCTGGAAAAGATGGGCCATACGCCCATTAGCTTCTCATGGCATAAACATCTTGCCTCGCATCTTTTTTTCAGCGCCGCTGTTTATGAGCCGTTTACCGAATTCATTACTCTCCAGGCTTACGAAGCTCTTTTGAATCTGGAGAGAGAAAACAAGAGGGAGGTAAAAATGTATCAGAACTTTGATGCACTGCAATGAATTGTGGTGTAATTCCAAGATAAACGATTAGAGCAACAAGCCGCCCCCTTTACACTGGGCGGTTTTTCATTTACTATATGGTTGTTATTTGAAAACTGGAGGTTTGTATGGTTGGAGACCCGAAAGCGTTCAATTACGGCATTCTTCACGATCTTTTCAGGCAGCGTCATGAGCGTCCGGGTGATGTTCTGAAGTTGAATTTTCTGAAGCAGGGTAGGATCGTAGCTCCCGGCGTGCATAACGCGATGGGGGCGAAGATCGCCAAAGATATCTGGCTGGAGCGCCAAACCCAGGGCCAGCCCTGCACCTTCAACGCCGTATATCTCGGCGGCTGGTCGGTCAACGCCATGCTTTTGGGGCGGCCGGATATGGGATTTGTCCCGCTTTCCACGATGGTCATGATCGGCCAGTACCTTATTCCTCACGCTCACCCCCTTCCGGTCATCATGGATGCGGAAACTGGGTTTGCCCCCGAACCGGTCGTGATTGCTGAGACGGTGCGGGCCTATCACGGCATCGGCGTGGCGCTCGCGCATCTGGAGGATCAATCCACCCGCCGCTGTGGGAATCTCGGCGGCAAGTGGTGCGCCGACATCGAAGAGATGAAAACGAAGATCCGTTGCTGGCTGGTTGCCTCCGAAGAGATCGGTACGTCCATGCAACTGATGGTCCGTACCGACGCGCTCACCGCCGGCAACGGCGGTCTTGAGAACGCCATCGAGCGCGGGAAGCGCTACATGGATGTGGAGTACGGCGGTCGCCGGCCGATGATCCTGTGGGCCGACGCGATGCGCGATCCGGTCGTCATCGAGCGATGGGTGACCGAGATGCGCAAGCACGACCCGTCGATGATCCTCGGTATCAACTATTCGCCCAACAAGGATTGGACGAGCGGTTACCGCGCACAGTTCAAGCGCGAGCCGCCGACCTACGCCGATCTCTATGACAACGGCAACGGGTTTGGCGCCATTTGGCACACGACCCTCCAGGCCCGAGCCGACATGGAGGCCGGCTGGAACACGTTTGATGACATGGCGAACAACGGCGCGGAATCTCTCTGGAAGCTCCATGACCGCCAGCGGGGCCATGCGGTCGGTAATCCCCAGCGAATGAGCGGTGCCGATCTCTGGCAGGAATTCGACCGGTTCATCGGCGGAGAAGCCGCGGCCGAGCGGTACAAGCAATCTGCCGGCTACGGCTCCACAACCACCGAAGAAAAGAAATAAAACCAAACCCCCGACATAGCGTCGGGGGTTTTTATTTCTAGAACTCTTTTCTCGGCTTGGATTTCTTGATGATCTCAAAAGCTTCTTTGGGCGTATCTACGATATGATAGAGATGCAGATCCTCCGGATCAATAGTTTTGTACTGGTCCAGCAATTTGCCGCGCATCCATTTGTCTAAATCGCCCCAAAAATCTTTGCCAAAAAGAATTATCGGGATCTTATCGTAGATTTTTTTGGTTTGGACTAGAGTGAGGATTTCAAAAACTTCATCCAGCGTGCCATAGCCACCCGGGAAGAAAACGTAAGCCTGGGAAGCGAAAGAAAGCATGACTTTTCTGGTGAAAAAATAGTAAAAGCCATGGCCTTTTTTGACGTACGGATTCACGCGTTGTTCATAAGGCAGTTGGATGTTAATACCGATAGATTCGCCCTTGCCATCCGTTGCGCCCCGGTTACCGGCTTCCATTATGCCGGGACCGCCGCCGGTGATTACCGAATAACCGGCCTTGGCAACCAATGCTCCAAGATCCCGTGCCGCCTTATACCAGCGGTTGGTTTCGGGAAAACGGGCCGATCCGAAAAAAGTCACACTTTTTTTGATATCCGCTAAAAACTGAAAGCCGTCCACGAATTCCGCCATAATCCGGAAAACCCGCCAATGAAAAGAATGCCGCCAGTCGTGCGGATGAGGCGCGATCGGCAGTTCTTTTGCCGGCACCATTAAATTCTTCTTAACTTTTTTCTTGAGCATTATTCTATTATACATGATTGTGCTAAAATTATTAAATAATGCCCGGCGTTAACCTCAAGTTTAATTTTGGCCTGCCCGGCCAGGGCAGTAATTTACCTGTTCCGGCGGAGCTGACCGACTACATAAAAAAACAGAAGCAAGCTCCAGAAAGCTTTATTCAAGCGCCTTTTGAAAAGCCCACTCTGCCCAAATCTTCCAATGGCGGAGCTTTGGTGGTGATTGGCATTGGCGGTTCCAATTTGGGCGCGCTGGCGATCTGGCAGGCTTTACGGCCGGAGCAAAAAATTTACTTCATTGAAACTTTCGACGCGCGGCGGCTAGAGCGCTTGCTGGCGAAAGCCAAACATCCCTGGACGATTTTTATTGTCTCTAAATCCGGAACGACCAGCGAAACGGTCGCTAACGCTTCGGTATTTCTCGGCAAGCTTAAGCGGGAAGATAAGGTTATAGCGATTACTGACGAAGGCTCTCGGCTGTGGGAATGGGCGGAAGATAATGAATTTAGCCGAATAGCGGTGCCAAAGGAGATCGGCGGTCGCTATTCAGTTTTTACCGCGGTTGGTCTCGCGCCGCTCGCCATGGCCGGTTTGGACATTGCCAGGTTGTTGAAAGGAGCGCGGGATATCACCGAATCTTGTTTATCTGCGGATCTATCCAAAAATCCGGCGGCACAGTCGGCGCTCGCCATTTACCAGAATTGGAAATCAGGCAAAATAATTCACGACACTTTTATTTTTGAACCGGATCTGGAAGAACTGGGGAAGTGGTACCGCCAGCTTATTGGAGAAAGTATCGGCAAAAACGGCAAGGGGATTACGCCAACCGTTTCCATTGGCACTACCGACCTTCATTCCGTCGCCCAACTTTACCTTGATGGGCCAAAAGATAAATTTACCACCTTTATCTCCGCCCAAAATCGGGGCGCTGATTTTGACGTCAGTTCTAAGTTCGGCCTTACTGATCTGGTACCGGACATTGCCGGTAAAAAATTCAGCGTGCTGATGGACGCGGTATTAGCCGGAGTGAAAGCCACCTACAAAAAGAAAAAGTTGCCGTTTGTGGAAATCACCCTGGCGGATATTTCCGAAGAATCGCTTGGCGCGCTGATGCAAATGAAAATGATTGAGACGGCTTATCTTGGCAAGTTGATGGGCGTGAATGCTTTTGACGAACCGGCGGTAGAACTGTATAAAGAAGAGGTTCGTAAACTTTTAAAGGATTTGTAATTTTATATGTCGCTTCTTTCAATTAAGAATCTTAGCGTTCGCTTTGACAGCCAAGCCGTTCTTGAGGGGCTTTCTTTTGACGTAGAAAAAGGGGATTTAGTGGCGGTTATCGGCCCCAACGGCGCCGGCAAGACGGTGCTCTTTCGCGCCCTGCTCGGACTCCTTCCCTTTGATGGCGAAGTAGTTTGGCCGAAGAATATCAAAATCGGCTATGTGCCTCAGAAACTTTTTATTGCCAGAGACCTGCCGCTCACGGTAATGGAGTTTTTGCAACTGAAGGGAGCGGTAGACGAAGAAATTTATGAATCTTTGCAGGCAGTGGGATTTCTTAAAGATCACCGTCACCACACTGACCAGCATCTATTGCGTGCCAAAATTGGACAAATTTCCGGAGGCGAACTTCAGCGGGTCCTAATTGCCTATGCCCTGATTAATCACCCGGACATTCTGCTTTTTGACGAACCGACGGCGGGCGTAGACATTGGCGGTGAGGAAACCATTTATTCGCTTTTGGAAAAACTTCATCAGAAACACGGCCTGACCATTGTCCTGATCACCCACGACCTGAATGTTATTTACCGCTATGCCAAAAAAGTGCTTTGCCTGAACAAAGAAAAAGTTTGCTATGGCACGCCCCAAGAAGCGCTGAATCCTAAGACCTTAGAAGAACTTTATGGCACAAAAATCGGCCTATACCCGCATGAACACCATAATTAACCCATCTTTGACTACTAGCTTAATCGTCGGCGCAATCGTCGGCGCCGCTTCCGCCTACCTTGGCTCAATTATGATTTTAAAGCGCATGGCATTGGTTGGCGACGCGCTATCACACGTAGCCTTACCGGGCATTGGCATTGCCCTCGCTTTCCAGTTAAATCCTTTTCTGGGAGCGTTTACCGCGCTGGCCATCGGAATTTTTCTGATCTGGCAGATTGAGCGGCGCACTTCCGTGCCGACCGAAGCAATTGTCGGATTGATTTTTACAGTGGCGCTGGCTATCGGAATTTTAGTGACGCCGGAGCCGGATCTCTTGGAAGCTCTTTTTGGCGATATCGCCAAAGTTTCTATTGCCGACGCGCTACTGGCCGCCGCGCTGTCTGGTTTGATTTTCACGATCATGATTCCGGTCAAGAACAAACTGGTTTTAAGTTTAATTTCTCCGGACCTGGCTAAATCCCAACGGATTAATACGGACCGTCTGCACCTTGTATTTCTGGCGCTGGTAGCCGTCGTGGTGGCGCTTGGCGTTAAGGTTGTCGGCACGCTTTTGATGGGATCACTGGTAATCATTCCAGCCATTGCCGCTAAGAACGTGGCGCGCAGTTTTAGCGGATATGGGAAAGTGAGCTTAATTTTTGGCGTGGTTAGCGCGGTAGCGGGAATATTACTTGCCAGCAAATTCGGCTTACCGCCCGGGCCGTTGGTGGTTTTAGCCAGCGCTTCGGTGTTCCTCATAACATTAACCTTCCGCCGTTCATAAAATAAAATCCCCGCCTTAGGACGGGGTTTTTGCCGCTTCTTGGGCCAGCTTTTCGTTGATGGTTGGCCGTACTTTTTCCGCGAGTCCGAAGAACATCAGTACTCTGATCACCAGCCAAGCTGGATCGAATTCCCACCAGCGGACGCTTAATTTTGGAGAGAAAGGGTCGTAGTGGTGGTTATTGTGCCAGCCTTCGCCGGCAACGAACCATCCGGCTGGAGGAAAATTGGTTGATTGGTCGGTGTTTCGGAAGTTTCGATAGCCGATTTTGTGGCAGATGCCGTTGATCACAGAAAGTGTTCCGAAGTAGACCAAGAGGTGCGACACATAGGCGCCCAAGACGATAAGCGGTGTCAGCCAAGAAAATCCCAGCCAAAGACCGAAGCCAACATTGAACAAAGCTAATCCGGACAAGTAGCCGAGCCAATCGCGATCAAGAACTTTGTCGATTGGACCGCGCGGAAAGTCCGGAGCGAAGCACTCGACAATCTTTGGATCTTTGGCAAGAGCCTGCGCGTAGTAGATCACATTCCAGAACAGGACGTTCCAGATGCCCATGATCAGCGGACTGTGAGGGTCGCCCTCTTTGTCCGCGAACTTGTGATGCTTGCGATGCACCGCTACCCACTGGCGGGCTACCTGGCCGATCATCAGCCAGAGATAAAGTCGCATCATAAATCCGACAACCGGGTGCAGTTTTAGACCCCGGTGAGTCATGGCTCTGTGAAGATAGATGGAGGTGACCAGATCGCTTATTTGGACTAAACCTAAAACAACGATTGCTACTATCCAGAAACGCGGCATAACCTTGTTCCTTTCATAATCGCTAAGTCAAAGAACTTACGGAGATTTTACCACGCAATACTATTTTTGGACAGGCGGGTTGGGTTTATAAAAATCTTTGTCTATGGCGCGATCAAAGCAGACTCGGCCGGCGGCGTGTTGCCAATTATCCTGGCCGTAAGGATAGCCAGGGTAGGTTACTGGTTTGGGAGCGGCAATCCGCACGCTTTCTGAAGCGGCGCCCGCAGTAGGCAGGCTGAAGCTAGCGCAAAGGGAGAAAGCGAGCGGGCCTTTGATTAAATATTCATAGTCGGCGCTAGTTTCTGGATCGTTTGGAACTGAGATTCCACGGATATTGTCCGCTAAATCAGAAAGTTTCACCGGCAAACGCGCTTTATTGACCCAGTAATTCACAATTTCTGACTGGATGAATTGGAGATTACCGACACGCTGGTCGTCCAGGCGATGCAGCCGTTCGGATTTGGGAGAGCCGACGATGAAAAACCCGGCGACTACTGCCGCGAGAACGATGGCGATAATTGTATAAATGTAGTATTTCATTGCGCGCTCTACTCAATCTTATATTTTCTCAAGTCCCAGAGGTAATAAAAGAAGGTGTTGCCGGCCACGAAAAACACAGCCAGTACTTTAATGATAAACCGCGCGGTCAGTTCACCGCTCAGGAAAGTGTTAATCAAAGTAACCAGATCGCCAATAATGATCAGCGCGGCGGCAAAGAGCGTGAAGTAGACCAGCCACTTCCGGATGCGGAGACCTCGCTTAGACGGACTTTTCTCGTAGCTTTTATTAAGATGTTTCGAGGTGAAAAGGAATACCGGAAAGACAACGATTAGCGAAGCGATCGCCCAGCGGATAGCGCTATAATTGCCGGAATAAGAATAATCCGGCGAGGCGATGTCTGGAAAAAGAACATTGGCGTACTGGTAGATAAGCGTTAGAAAGCTGGCCGCGCTGACATAGAGCGTAATGATGGCGAGGAGATGGAGGAATACGTCCTTTGGCGAAGTTTTAGTTTCCATACGGTATTAATTTAAACCACCTGCGGTTTTCCACGGCTTTAGTTGACTGCCGATAACGAAAGCCAAAGCGATGATTACAAGATTTTTTATAATGTACTGGCCCTCAAGCGTTGGGACTAAGAAGCCGGTCCAGGTCATTTGAGACAAAAACACCAATGGCAAAATCGTAGTAATCATATGGGGGATCAGAAGGGCAATGGCTAGCCGTTCCAGTCCTGGTACCAAAAACGCAATGCCGATGATCATTTCAAAAATTCCAAAAAAGATAATAAATTGCTGGAACGTGATCAATGGCAGGGTAACCTTTAACAGCTCTGCCACCAACGGATTGGCGGGACTCAACGACAGTACTTTCAGGATTCCGAACCAAAAAAATACAATGAAAATCGCAACACGCGACAAAGCCGGCGCCATTTTTTTAAAAGCCCTAATAAAGATTAAATCGATACTATCCAGCATGGTTTAATTATACCAGTTATTTGAACCGGATTGGAAATTGGAATTGTTGATCATTTTCCGGCAGTCCGGACGGATTATCCTTGGCCATCAGTAACGTGCCGGTTTCGGTTGCCGGCGATTTAAAATTTATATTGGCGACAAACGGTACCAGTTCGGTAGTCATCCATTCTGCCTGTGCCTGCGCGGCACCTCTCCCGAGTTCTTGGCCGTTAGCGTCCAACACTCTCACAGGAAAAGAAGCCTCAAAAAACCAGGAACCGCGCGCTCTGCCGGTAATTTTAACTTTGTTTGCGTCTACGATTACCACGTCTATATTTACTGGCACGCCCGTATCCTCGCCGCCGCTCACTATTGGGGTTTCCAAAGGTGGTTGGTTCGGCACTTTGGAAGATTTGTAAATTGAAAATGCGGCAATAATGCCGATTGTCAGTAAAACAACCAGGAGCACGACTCTTTTCATAGCTCAATTATAACATCTTTGCGCTCTACAACGATCTTCCAGCTTAACCGTCCCTTGGCGGTTCTTACCCGTTTGGCGTATTCATAAAGCTTACTATTGGGATTAAAACAAATAGGTCCGGCTACCATTTTCAAAAAATTGATGTCGCTTTCGGTGTCGCCAACACCAACCGAGCCGCGAAGAGTCAGGTTTTCTTTAGCTACTGCGCGCTTCAAGACTTTAGCTTTGCTGGAGATTAAATCTTCATAAAGAATTCGACCGGTAAATTTTTTATCTTTTCCAACCTCGTAAACTCGTCCATACATTTTATCAAAGCCCATTTTCTTGCCAAATTTTTGAACCAATTCCATCGGTGATTGGGAAATGGCGAGAAGGTAGTAGCCGCGTCTTTTCAGGTCGTAGATTAAGTCGCGTGTATAGCGATAGACACGGCTTTGGTGGAACGCGACCACCTTTTTGGCAACGCGCAGAAAATCCGGATAACGCACGCCTTTTATGTGCTTGATAAATGAGCGCACCACACCCATTATATATTTTTCATAGGCGCCTTTTCGGTCCGACCAATTTTGATAAGCGCGTATGTATTCTGTACGCGCACTGGCCGGAAAAACGCCATCATGAATCAGCGCGTCCACCAGTTCGATCAGCAGACTGGATCGAAAAATCGTACCGTCAATATCAAAAATCGCAACTTTCTTTTTCATCACTTGTATGTTAACATAGCGGCAGTTCTTGAATAAGGACGGCCTACAATGAACGAACAGGCAGTAGTCGAAAAATTGGAAAAAGAAATCGTACCGCTTCACGCCAGAGTGCTATCGGCCGCTGCCGCGGAACTGCGGGAAAAGGAGCTGGACAGTTTTAATAAACTGGTCAACTTTCTTTCCAAGCGGGTACTGGCGGCGCTTTTGCAGGAGATTGGTGGCAAGAGCGCTAACGATCTGACCAAGAAACTACAGTGCGAATTTTTGGTCAACGTGATTTCTCAATTCAACGCTGTTTTACCGCTGGATCACCCCTTTATCGTTGTCGGTTTGGATCTTCAAGATGAACCCGGCATGACTATTACCACCGTACGCCGTAGTCTTATTTCATTAACGCACGAGCTGCAAACGCCCGGTGTGATACCCATAGCTTTCGCGGAAAGCCGCGAAGCGTTTTTGAGCGGTAATCTCAAATTCCGATCCGAATGGGCCTGACGATAGTTCTAACCCCCCGGCGTATGTCGGGGGAATTTTTATTCAAAACAACTCTTCAAAATTTCCACATTCGCCTTGTCCGGGCCGAGGCCGGCGAGACCCGGCACTTCCAATAGCCAAGCCGCGTGCGCGATTCTTTGCTCTTTTGCGAGCGCTTTGAATCCGTCAAGACCGATGAAGCCTTTGCCAATATTTTCGTGGCGATCGTGGTGGGAATCAAATTTAGTCATCGAATCATTGGCATGGAGAGCGACGATATTTTTTAGGCCAATGTGCTTGTCCCAATGGTCAAAGAACTTTTTAACTAGCAGGGGAGTATAGGCTTCAATCTGGCCGGCCTCGAAGGCGTGGGCAGTGTCCAGACAAACGGCGGCTCTAGGCGAATCCAGCGCCTGTAAAATTTCTCCGATATCTTCCGGTATGTTACCTATTTTATTTCCACCGCCAGCGCTGTTTTCCAGAACTAATTTTGCTTTGCCCGACGCGTCTTTGAGGACCAGCCGCATTCCTTCGGTAACGCGTTTAATCGCGTCTTCGCGATCCGACTCACCTTTGGAGCCAACGTGAAAAATTAGCCCATCCGCGCCGATTAGTTCCGCGATTTTCAAATGTTCAATTAAGCTTTTGACTGATTTATCCCAATTTAATTTAACCGGCGAGGCGAGATTGACGAGATAGCTCGCGTGTAAATAAACCGCCTGGATTCTGCTGGCAGCCAGATGTTTTTTAAAATCGGCAATGTCGGCCGGCGACGGCATTCTGGTGAGCCATTGTTGCGGCGAAGATCCGAAGATCTGAATGGTTTCCGCGCCGATCAGTTCGCCGTTGCCGATAGCGCGATAAAGTCCGCCGGCAGTGGAAACGTGGGCGCCAATTAAAGGACGTATGGACATTGCTGATATTTTAGCATATAGTATGGGCGTACTTTGACTAGGTGATCTATGGACAGAGACCCAGAAGCAGTCCTGAAGAGGATGAGCGAGACGGTCCTGCCGCCCCATGTCGAGAATTTAAAAATGGCGCAGAGCACCCTGGCTAATGGGCCAGCTGATGGTTTTGGTGAGCACATCATGGCATTGTTGGACGATATTTTTTCCGATCTAATGAGCAAGTTTGGCGTTAACGAATTGGGCCACTTAGGAGACGAAGCCGCGATGAAAGCGCGTTGTTACGCGGTGGAGTGCCTGAACGGCGCTCTGCCGCCAGACTACCCATACATCGTAACGCTGATCAAGTTTCAGAACGACGTGAATTGGCAGTACCATATTTTGGAGCGACGGCGTTTCGGAAGCCTGAACGAGTTGCTTACTCCAAACGTGGTGCCTCTGATCGAAGCGGCCGACGAGGAAACGCTGACAACCGCCTTCCAAGCGCATCTCTCGGGAGAGATCATCTCATATGACAAAGCTTTCAAGGAATACGGCGTTAAGTTAACCGTGTTTCTTCCCGGTGAGGCAATGGCGGTTGGAAACCACTAATCCTCTGGAAAAAATAAAATCCCCCGATGTACATCGGGGGATTTTTACTAATTTGGGGATTCTTTCGTGACGAAGATTTCTCCCTTCATATTTGGGTGTATTCCACAGTGGTATGTGAAGCTGCCTTCTTTCCGGAAGACATAAGTGAAAGTCTCGCCTTTAGCCAAAACCTTGCTGGCAAAAAGGCCGGTGTCGCTGACTACCGAGTGGCGGGCGTCATCAAAATTTTTCCAGATTATTTTGGTGCCGGCGGAAACCCGGGTAGTCTGGCCGACAAAAGCGAATCCCTTGATATCTACCTCTACTGACCCGCTAACCAGCTTTGGGGCAGCGGTTTCTCCACTAGTAGAGCCGCCAGTGATATTACCTAGAGTCGCCTCACCCATGTTTTCCGGCATAGCCGATTTCTGTGACGAAAAAATGAAATACACACCGACCAATACAGCTAATGCCAATACCATAAAGATAGCCCAATTTTTATTCATATTTTCATCTTACCACAGAATTTTATCGCCTGTCGATAACTTTTAGATTAAGCACGTTCCTTCTCTAAATCCAGGCAAACCGAATTAATGCAGTAACGTTTGCCGGTGGGTTGGCCCACGGCGTCGTTGAACACGTGGCCGAGATGAGCGCCGCATTTTCCGCACGTCACTTCCGTACGCTGCATGCCCATTTCGTTGTCTTCTTTGTATTTTACGGCGTCCGGATTGATCGGCTGATAAAAACTCGGCCAGCCAGTGCCGGAATCAAATTTAGTTTTGGAATCAAAAATCGGATTGCCGCAGACCGCGCAATGATAGGTGCCGTCAGCGTGCTCTTTCAGGTATTTACCGGTATATGGCGCTTCCGTACCTTTGTTTTTAGCAACGCGGAGCAGTTCTTCAGGCATCGGTTTTTTCCAGGGATCATTAACTTTATTTTGTTCAGCCATTAAGTATATTCTACAGTATTTCCACAATTTTTGTTTTTGATGTCTGTCCGGAAACAATGCGAACTTGCGAAGGAGAGACGTTGAAATGCGCCGCCAGTGTCCGTTCAATAGCCCAGTTGGCGCGGCCTTCTTTGGCCGGTTCTTTTACAGATACTTTATAATAAGCCTCTGAAACCTTTTCTACCTTCTCTTCTTTCGCCCCGGGCTTGGCGCTGACGGTAATTTCCATTGTGCTAAAATTATCGCATGGAAAATAAGAACGAAGTAGGGGTTTTCGGCGGAGGGTGTTTTTGGTGCACCGAAGCGGTTTTTAAAATGCTGAAGGGAGTGAGTTCGGTTCTGCCGGGGTACGCCGGGGGGACGAAACCGAATCCGACATATGAAGAGGTTTGCGGCGGCAAAACGGGACACGCGGAAGTAGCGCGAGTGGAATATGATCCGGCGCAGGTAAAATATCGAACCCTGCTCACGATTTTCTTTGCGTCGCATGATCCGACGACGATGAATCGCCAGGGCCCCGATGTCGGCACGCAGTACCGTTCGGTGGTTTTCTACACGACCGAAGCGCAGAGGAAAGAAGCAGGGGCCCTCATTAAGGAACTCAACGAATCCAGCCAAGAAGGCCAGCCAATCGTGACCGAAGTTAAGCCGCTCGATAAATTCTGGCCTGCGGAAAACTACCATCATGACTATTTCGCCAAAAACCCCGGCAACCCATATTGCGAAGTGGTCATCAACCCGAAGCTGGATAAAGTTAAAAAAGAATTTGCGGAGTTGCTGAAATGAAAAATCCCGACACATTTGTGTCGGGATAAAATCTGCAGCATCGCGGTTGAAATTTGCGCAAAGCTAGAAGGCCAGAGCTTGGTTGATGTCTTCCACGAGGTCATCGGGATGTTCACAGCCGACGGAAAGCCGGATCAGCGACTCGGTGATGCCGAGCCGTTTCCGGACATCCTCTGATGCCTTGGAGTGGGTGGTGCCGGCCGGATAGGTGAAGAACGAACGGATGTCGCCGAGACTGATGACGTGGCTGAAGATCCGGAGGGATTCCTCGAACCGCTGAACTTCCTCATATCCACCCCTGATCTCGAAAGAGAGAATGCCGCCACAGCCGCGCGGCATATATTTCTTCATAAGCGCGTGCTGGGGGTCATTGGCGAGGCCGGGGTAGTAAACCCTGGCGACCTTTTTGTGAGACTGGAGGAAGTAGGCGAGGCGCAGGGCGTTTTCCGTCTGGCGCGTCATTCGCATGTCCAGGTACATAACACCAAACTCGGTCAGCCAGGAGCTCAATGAATCGGCCATGGCGCCGAGGCGCTCATAGCGGCCATTGCGGATCGGGTCGATGATCGCGGCCGGGCCCATCACGGCGCCGAGCATGGAGGTGTTGCCGGGGTTTTCGTATTTGGTACAGGACCGGACAACGATATCCGCGCCGTGCTCAATTGGTTTGAAGAAGAGCGGCGCGAAAGTGTTGTCTACGATCAGCAGGGCACCCTTCTCTTTGCAGATGGCCGCCAGAATGTCGAGGTCAACCAACTCAATTCTCGGATTAGACGGCATTTCCACCCAGACGGCGGCGGTCAGGTCGTGGCGGATCGCTTTGCACCACTCGTCGCGGTCCAAAGGATCTTCCACGAACCAGACTTGGCGCCCGGCATCCACCAGATCCTTGGTCATGAATCCAAGAGTGCCGCCGTAAACACAGGGCTGGGAGACGATCCGGTAGCCGTGCCGGATAACTTCCAGCAAGAGGCAATTGGTTGCCGCCATGCCGCTCGCGAACACCAGCGCGTCCTCGGCACCTTCCAGCTCCGCAAGCCGCTGTTCGATCTCCCGCGAATTCTCGTGAACTTTACGGAAGTAAGTGCCGCCGCGCTTGGCGTCTTTGAAACGTTCCATGGCTTCTGGCATGCCTGGCATTACTTTACCGACATCCAGCTTCAGCGGCGAGTTCAGATCCTCCGGCCCGCGCAGTTGGGATGGAAAAGCGGGGTGCAAAAGACGAGTCGCATCTTTCCAGCTCTCTCGCGAATTTTTCACAAACTCTCCTTATTGAGTGCTATGCGAAAGGATACTAAAAATTCTCCGCGCTGGCAACTGATTATTGCACTCTCTTCGGTCATTAGAACTTATCGGCGTTGGCAACTAAATAGGCTCCGATAATGGCGGCGGTTTCGGCGCGGAGAGTGGGGGAGCCGAGGCCGACTATTTTATAGTTGTGGCTTTGCGCGGCTGCGATTTCCGTTTCGTCCCAGCCGCCCTCCGGACCGACAAAGACGCCGATCTGCTTATAAATGGAATGCTTGAGCCGCTCCAGGCTGATCATCGCGCGTTCCGGTTCGAGAAAGAGATTGGCGTTGTTGTCTTTGGCGTGCGCCATCGCCTCTTCGAAACTCACTACTTCGCCTAGCGCCGGCAAATGCCCCCGGCCAGACTGTTCGGCGGCTTCGCGGATTATTTTTTCCAGTCGGTCGCGCTTGAGGTTCAATTTTACCGTGCGCTGGGCGAGCATTGGCACAATTTCTTTAACCCCTACCTCGGTAGCTTTTTGCACAACCAGCTCAAAATTTTCTTTTTTCAAAATAGAACAGTAGAGGATGGTGTGGAAAGTTGGCTCATTGGTGTTTTTAGTAATTTCTAGTATTTCCAGCTCGGCAACGTCTTTTTCCAACGAGACGATTTTCGCCGTTGCCTCATTTAACTTGCCGTCGGCAAGAATTATTTGGTTGCCGGCTTTCAGCCGCAAGACATTTTTTAATTGCTCGGTAAGTTTTTTATCACTGACACGCAGGGGCTTTTTGGTGAAGTCGAAATTACCGATAAATCTGTGGAGTCGCATTTTATAATTATAGTTTAATAGCCTCCAAAAATAAAAACAAAGGAATCTCTTTGCGGGACTGGTCTTCCGCTTTGGCGCGCGGCCCCGCCCCGCTTTTTTTGTCGGAAATCCACTCTTCTAAATTAGCGACTGCGAAACCGGCATTTTTCAGTAGTTTGAAATAAAACTGCAGCGGGCGATGGAAGGAGACCGTGTAGTTATCCGGCGCGTCACCCGGATGCATCTGGATTTTTTCCTTGCTTTCGCTCAGGTAGCGATCTACGCGGCGGTACCTGGTTCCGTTCACTTGTCCGGTGTCAACGCCTTGATTTGGCGCCGGGTCCCAGCCCCAGTCGCTGGCCTTTGGCACTCGGAAAGCCGGATGATTCATTACTATGTATAAGCGGCCGCTGGGCTTAAGAACTCTATAGCACTCTTTCAACACGCTGTGGGCCTTATCCATATTTTGGATGGCCAGGATAATCGTGGCTTTGTCGAAGAAGTTATTGTTCAGCGAGTGAAGCTCATCAGCGGACCAGGCGTGATATTCTTCATTACCCGCCGCCGTTTTTTTGGCAATCTCAATAAGTTTTTTGGAATTATCTACGCCGATCACTTGAGCGCCATCCCGCGCGAATTTTTTAGAGAAATATCCCTCGCCGCAGCCGATATCCAAAATTATTTCACCATTTTTCGGCGCTATCAGACGAGTCAGGTTCGGCAAGATTACTTTTTGCTGGTAGTGGCCAACTACGGATTCTTCGTCCCAGGAGGTCGTTTTCTTCATAAGGATATTGTACTGGTTCGCCAGGCCCGCTACAAGCAAAAGCCGCCCCTCACAGGCGGCCTTGCTTTACTAAATAAAACCAATTTATTGCGACATCGGCATGCCCATTGACGCTTTACTGCCGCGAGCGGACAGCAAAGCCCAGGCGCCGACTGCCAAGTGCAATAGCGTATCCAGCGGATTTTCAAGATTCGCGCCGAGGAAGCTGTTGCTGATAACCAGACTATATAATCCGACGAGAACGCCTACCCAGCCCAAGATCCGTACCAGCAATTTCTGGTAATTGGCCGGGAAGACAAAAGCCGCTAGTAAGCCGACTACGCCTAAGACCAGATGAGCCCAGTTTTCGCCGCCATCAAACCACCACGTGCTTCCGAAGACAGACTGCTCCGGAGTCGGGCCGAGCACGCCGACAAAACCAAGGATTGCCACCAAGACGAGAACTGCGCCGCCGATTTGGAGAAAATTCTTTGGATTCATAATAATTTTTTTTAGAACTCGACCTTTCTATAAGAAAGACGACAGTTTTAATTATACCACTATCATAGATCCGGTATGTGGATAACCCGCTAGAAGTTAGAATTTGTAAATTCGGAAAACCACCTCATCCCTTTGATTTTTAATCGCTATAGGAAATATGCCTTTTGCCAGCAATTTTTGCTCAAACTGGGCTCCAATCGTGGTTAGATTCTCCGGTTTTTTAAGCGGCACTTTGCCGGCGGGAATTATAAAGTAGGTCGTATGGGCCGGAAGATCAAAAGTCTGCAGTTCTAGGAAGCCCTCTGTCTTGACCACCGGCCAGCCATGATAAATCTGCAGACGATCCAGGCTCCAGAATTTGGCGGCATCTTTGAGATTATTGTCATAGATAATAAGCGCAGAATAAGGCTGACTGCCGCCGGTTTTGGCGGACTCAATCGAATTATTAATCATCTCGTCCAAAAACCCGTACTTTTGATTTAATACAAAAGCCGGATATTTTCCGGAAAGCTCTTTTTCCAAAAATTGGTCTAATGCGTTGTATCCCCAGCGGTAATTTTCATATCGTAATCTGGAAAAAGCAAAATGCTGGGGACCGATCGGATAAGGAACAAGATCCGTGTTGGCGGTGTACAGCGCTTCCCAGGCGATAAAAATCGCCAAGGCAATGGTCATCAGGCGGGAAGAAATCGGCCAAGTCAAAGAAAGCCAGTAACCCACTGCCAGGGCAAAAAATGGCGTCAACATGGCCAAGAAACGAAATGCCGGACCGACCGCCAGAACTATCAATAGCCCGAACCAAACGTTCGCGGCCAACAAAAAAATCTCGGAAGGCAGCCGTTTTTTTATTGCACCGTAAGCCAGTCGGCACAAGCTCGCGGCGGCCACCACAAGGAATAACCAAGAGTTAGCTTTGGCGAGATTAGGAAGAAAGTTCAGAAGCCGGTTAGTAAGAGTTCCCGCCTCTTCTTTTCCTGGGGCGGATTGCCAAATTGGGGGATTTTGGCCAAAAAGATAGGAAAGCTGAAAATCAAAATGGCCAGTGGCCCGGTAGAGTTCAAGATTATAAATGATAACCGGACTGAAAATTACAACGGCAGCTGCCAGCCCTAACCATAAATATTTTTCTTTCAACCAGTCCCGATGAAAAAATAAAATGTAAGTAAGAAAAATGGGGAGGAGGATAATGGCATTATATTTGGCAAGCAGGGCGAGGCCGAAAAACACGCCGGCGAGGATAAAATTCCTTTTATTATCTTTAGCCAGCAAAAAAAAGTAAATCGCGGCGAGTATCAAAGCCATTAAAGTAGATTCTTGAAGGCCGAGGCGCGAGTTGTGGACCGCGTTAACGGTAATGGCCATCAGCGCGGCGGAAAGCAGTCCGGCTTTTTCCGAAAAAAGTTTTTTGCCGATTAGGTAGATCAGGTAAACGGATAAAATACCGGCAAGCGCGGAGGGCAGGCGGAAAGCAAATTTATTTTCACCGAAGACTTTTATAGACCAATGCTGGACCAGGAATACCAATGGCGGATGGTCGTGAAAAGAAAGATTTGTCCACCAAGGAATGCCGGCTGTGAGCTTCTGATTTTGATTGCAGTGCCCGGTAATCAGGTCAAGTAATTTTGTGACTGCGTTTTTTTCTTTGGCACATTGTTCTTGCACTGAAGGCGGATAGGGGATTATTTTATTGGCTGCATTGATAGGATCAAACCATTCCAGCGGAGTAGATTGTTTTGGGGCGTTATCGTAATCCAGCATGCCGATTGCCCGGAATCCATAAAAAATTTCGTCACTGCCAGTTAGGTCGCCGGCAGCCAGGCCCCAGAGGCGGGCAAGGGCCGCCACTGCCAGGATCACCCAAAGAAGGTGCTTCTTTTGCATCTTTATATTGTAGAATGAACTTATGCAAAACAGAATATCGGCGCGCATCATTTTGTGGCTGATGATCGGCTCTTACCTTCTCGTTATGGGAGCCACTGTTTGTCTTCGGCATTATAATTTTCAAACCCAGACTTGGGATTTGGCGGCCTTCGCCCAATCTTTTTGGAACGCTTCTCACGGACGGGGACTGGTTAACAGTTTGGAGCAAGTTCATAACCACCTCGGCCTCCACTTCAGCCCATTTTTATTTTTATTAGTGCCGGGCTATGTAATTTTCCAAAGTCCGTACTATTTACTGCTACTCCAAACCATCGCGCTGGCGCTGGGCGCCTGGCCGCTCTATCTATTGGCCAGCCGTTTCTGGCCGCGGGGCCGGTGGCCGTTAATTATTGCCGCCGGCTATTTACTTTACTCAGGGCTTCACTGGGCGAACCTGTACGATTTTCACGAAATTACTTTCTTTGTTCCGTTAATGCTGGCGGCACTTTATTTTTTGGAAGAACAGCGCTGGGGCTGGCTGGCGGTTTTTCTGGTTTTAGCGGCCAGCGTTAAAGAAGACGCGATTTTGGCCGTAGCGTTCGCGGGCGTTTATCTGTTATTTAAAAAGAATTCAGAGCAACGATGGCTGACCACGCAAAGAAAAATTGGCATTACCATTATCGTCCTAGCCCTAATTTATTTTATTCTGGCGGTCAAAGTTTTTATGCCGGCACTGGGCGGGGGAGCATTACGGCTGGATCGTTACGCGAATCTTGGTGGCAATCCGGCGGAAATAGTAAAAAATATTGTTATTCATCCAAGCTTGTTGCCCGGTACGGTTTTCAGCGGCGCCAAATTGAGCTATCTATTTTGGCTGTTTTTGCCGGTAATGTTTCTGCCCTGGTTTTCTTGGCGGTCGCTAATTTTATTATTGCCGGGCCTGCCGGAAAATCTTTTGACCAACTACCGGTTTCAGTTCAGCGGCCTTTATCATTATGACGCCGTCTTAATCCCGGGAATTTTTCTGGGAATGATTTATGGATTGCAGATGGTTTTGACCAAGTGGCCGGCTAAGGAGCGGTGGATCCGCGGGGGGCTGATGGGCGCGATTTTGGCGAGTTTTCTTTTACGTTCGCCGCTCGGGCTTTTTTCTCTGGCCGGGCCAGTTTCTCCGATTAAATATTTTACCGGTAATTCCCAATGGCAAGCCTATCGACAGCTAGTGCGGCTGGTGCCGCCAGGCATTTCCGTAGCGGCGAACACTAATTTAGTGCCGCATCTCACCGACCGTGAGCGCATCTACCAGTTGGGCCAGGAGCCGCTTCTGATGGATATGGTACTGATTGATACCGCCGATCCGTTTGGCTTTACGGGCCAGGCCGATTTCCAGACCTACGTCGACAGCTACCTGAAGACCGGCCTTTATAAGTCGCAAATTTTTAATAATCGCTATGTCGTGATTTTTAGCAACAAGTTTCGGTTAACGTCGCCAGCGCAATAGCAGAATTTTCCAGAAACTTTCCAGCATTATTTTCAGGTTGAATTTGGATTTGCCGGAGCGTCGTTCCGTGAAAGTAATCGGTACCTCACAGATTTTATATCCTTTTTGATGCGCACGGCAAGTAGTTTCGATCTGGAAGTTGTAGCCGACCGAGCTTAACGAATCGAGATTTAAATTTTCCAAAACGGCGCGGCGAAAGCATTTAAATCCGCCGGTTAGGTCGCGGTAAGGAAGGCCGAGAACAAGCCGGGCGTAAAAGTTGCCGAAGCGGCTGACCAGCTTGCGGAGGGGATCCCAATTCTCCGTGTGGCCGCTGGCAATGTAGCGCGACCCTAAAACTAAATCGCAGGATTCGGCCTTTTCCAGCAGTTTTGGAATCACTGCCGGATCGTGAGAGAGATCGGCATCCATCTGAATAATAAAATCCGGCTTGTCAGCGGCGCTCAAGGCCATTTTGAACGCGGAAACATAGGCGGTGCCGAGCCCGAGCTTGCCGACGCGATGAATTACTTTTATCGCGTACTTTTTAGCCAATTCTTCGGCAATCGCGCCCGTGCCGTCCGGGGAGTTATCGTCCACAACGATCATTGCCAGATTGGGAATTTTCAGCGCGAAAATTTTCTCCACGAGAATCGGAAGATTCCTTGCTTCATTATAGGTAGGCGTAATGACTGTAATTTTTGCCACCATGTCCGTGATTTTATATTAGCAGAAAACTAAAACCCCCGCGGTCCGCGGGGGTTTTAGTTTAAATCGTTACACTGGCTTTCTTGTGTTTGCGGTAGAAGATAATTGCGGCAGTGCCGAGACCGGCAATCAAGATCCAGAGAAAAGCGGCGTTATGGAAAAGCGATTCGAAGATACCGATCAGCGAAGCGCCAAAGAGACTTTTTACCTCGCCGCCCGCCAGTTGGATGAAGGCGATTTCCTGGCTGGCCGCTGTCTGGCTGTCGGTTTTGGAAACGACACGCAGGTAATATACGGTATCCATTTCCAGCTTGCCAAGATTGGCGCTGTGGCTGATGGAGCGGTCGGTGTTATCCGGAGTGGCGTTGGCGTAAGTGAAATTAGAGCGCTTGTCGGCTTGCGACGCGGTATCCCAAATCGCCCGGTCAGTAGCGGCGATATTCGTTTTCCAATTGACTACGATCTCGCCATTTTTGTTTTCGAATTTAATGTCGGAGATTGCCAGCTTAGTTTCCGCCGGCTGATCCGTT